>DAIDTV010000475.1 GCA_027457005.1 Chloroflexota bacterium | reverse complement strand
CACCCACACCATCTACTGGGCCGAGGAGGACCTGCGCCGCAGCCTGGGCTTCCTGCACCACGCGCCCATGATCTTCGTCTCGGCCCTGACCGGGCAGCGGGTCTCGAAGCTCTTCGCCATGATCGACGAGCTGGCGGAGGCCCACGGCCGGCGCATCTCCACGGGCGAGCTGAACCGCTTCCTGCGGGAATCCGTCGCCACCATGAGCCCCCACGCCATCGACGGCAAGCTGCCCAAGCTCTACTTCATGACCCAGGTGGGCGTGCGGCCCCCCAGCTTCGTGGTGAAGGCCAATACGGACCGGGGTCTGCACTTCAGCTACGTGCGCTACCTGGAGAACCGGCTCCGGGAGCAGTTCGGGCTCGCCGGCGTGCCCCTGCGCCTCAGCATCCAGAAGAAGCAGAAGGGCGAGGGCGAGGAGGCCGAGGTCGCGGCCGTGCGCCGCATCCTGGATCCGGGCGAAGGGCTCAAGCCCTCCCGCAGCAATGAATCGCTTCAGGCC
>DAIDTV010000474.1 GCA_027457005.1 Chloroflexota bacterium | reverse complement strand
GTCCGGAACTGGCCGAGGATCTTCTCCAGCGGGTGTTTCTCAAGATGATCGAAGAACTTCCGCACTACAAGGACAGGGGTCTGCCGTTCGCGGCCTGGCTCTTCCGGGTCGCCCGCAACGCCGTCATCGACGCCCACCGGACGGCCCACCCGCACCTCCAGCTCGAGGTGCTCGCGGAGCGACCGGCCGATACGGGCGATCCGGCGATGCTCGCCGAGGTGATGGCGGATCGCGAAGCCGTCCGGCGAGCAATCGACTGCCTGCCTGCCCCGCAGCGCGATGTCCTCCAGTGCCGGTTCTTCGCCGACCTGACGCCGAGCGAAACGGCCGCGGTTCTCGGGCGGAGTGAGGGTTCCGTCCGCGTCATCCAGCACAGAGCGATCGCCGCCCTGCGACAGCAACTCCTCCAGCCGTCGCTCGTGCTCGCGCCCGAGAAAGCTGCGCGACGATGACGCTCGCTCGATTGTTCCGCCGCTCACCGCGCCGGCCCGATCGCTGGGACG
>DAIDTV010000473.1:263-506 GCA_027457005.1 Chloroflexota bacterium | reverse complement strand
CTGCAGTCGGGCATGGTCGACGATTTCATAAACCGCAAACACGGGCGCGAACGCATCAAGTATCCGCATCCGAGCCTCGAGCCAATCCTGAAGCCAACCTATGGCGTGATCCTGTACCAGGAGCAGGTGATGCAGATTGCGCGGGTGCTGGCGGGATATACGCTGGGGAGCGCGGATCTGCTGCGTCGCGCGATGGGCAAAAAGATGCCGGAGGAGATGGCCAAACAGCGCGATGTCTTCGTC
>DAIDTV010000473.1:0-242 GCA_027457005.1 Chloroflexota bacterium | reverse complement strand
ATCCGGCGGCTTTTATGGCGGCAGTGCTGACGGCGGATATGGACAAGACCGACAAAGTCGTAACCATGATCGCCGAATGCCGCAACATGAACATCAACCTGCTGCCGCCCGACATCAATCGCTGTGATCATGCTTTCGTGCCACTGGACCATGGCATCGCGGATACGGCGGCACCGCCAGAGGAAGCGGGCAGCGTGCCGCAGGGGAACGGGGCGGAACATCCGGGTCTTACGATCCTCTAC
>DAIDTV010000472.1 GCA_027457005.1 Chloroflexota bacterium | reverse complement strand
GAGTTCACCGTCGCGCTGGCACTCTGACGGGTCGCATGACGCAGGGGAGAGAACTTGGGCCCTCGCGACTAGCCGCAGGAGCACACCTTAATAAACGACCACGTTTCAGGACGGCCCAGGCAACGGCCGTCTGTCGCACGAATCAGGGCGCGGGGCTGGGCTCCCGTTTCGGAGCGTGGTCGCCGCGATGCCAGCGATGACAGTCGGGGCCGCCGGTGCATCGCTGGGCCGCGACATCAACAGTTGCCGAGATACTGCGAGCAGATCTCCGCGAGGCGATCCCAGGTCCCGGCGTCGTGTTGGAATACGCTCAGCGAGGGTAGGGGCAGGGTTGTCGATGGAGGACGTCGCATGGACGTGAAGGTCTACGGTCTGCTCGTCGAGGTTGCTCGTCATGGCCGCACGATCGCCTACAGCCAGACCGGCCGTCCTCGGGGCGCGATAGGCCCGATCCTGGACGAGATCAACAGGCACGAGGCGACCGAAGGGCGCCCGATGTTGTCCGTCGTC
>DAIDTV010000471.1 GCA_027457005.1 Chloroflexota bacterium | reverse complement strand
GACCAGCTGCGCGCCGAGCTCTCGCAGCGCGGCCTCGGCAGCGTCGAGGTCCACGCGCCGGAACCGGGGGGCACGGCGGCGTAGGTGGGACGAGGCCAACGAGACGGCCGTAGCGTCCAGACGCGATGAGCGGCGACGGAGGCGACCCGGGCACTGGGCCGCCCCCATCGCCGGAGGTCAGGCGGGCGTCGCCCTGATCGCCGCCCAGCCGGTGAGAGTCGACGTCGGAGCTGGAGCGAGGAGCGCGTCCAGGTCGATCGTGTCGAGCGTTATGTCGTCGGAGGGCCGGCCCAGCAGGTAGCCCTGGGCAGCCGTGACGTCCAGGCCGCGCAGCACGCGCAGCTGCTCGGGCGTCTCGACACCTTCGGCCACCACCACGGAGCCCCAGCGCTTCGCCAGGTCGATCAGCGACCGGAGTACGGCCATCGACGACTCGCGCGCCACCCCGCCCTGCACGAGCGAAAGGTCGATCTTGACGATGTCGAAGTGGATCTGGCTGAGGAGCCGCAGGC
>DAIDTV010000470.1 GCA_027457005.1 Chloroflexota bacterium | reverse complement strand
CCGGGGACGGCGGCACCATGCCGGCTTCGGCAGCCTTTCGGAGGATCGACGCGATCCGGGCATGGGCGTACTGGACGTAGTAGACCGGATTCTCGTTCGACTGCTTCTTGGCCAGCTCGATGTCGAAGTCGATGCCGCTGCTCGCCGCTCGCGAGGCGAAGAACCAGCGGGCGGCATCAACGCCGATCTCGGAGAGCAGCTCGTCGAGGGTGATGAACTCCCCGGACCGCTTGCTCATGGCGATTTCCTTGCCGTCGCGAACGAAGCGGACCCACGCCGTCAGGATCATCTGGACGCGGTCGCGGTCGAAGCCGAGCGACTGGGCCGCGGCCTTGACCCGCGCCACGTACCCGTGGTGGTCCTCGCCCCAGATGAAGATGATTCGCTCGTAACCGCGGCTGAACTTCTCGACCAGGTAGCCGATGTCCGCGGCGAAGTAGGTGGGCGCGGCGTCGCCGGTGGAGCGCAGGATCACCCGATCCTTGTCGTCGCCGTATTTGGTCGATCGGAAGA
>DAIDTV010000469.1 GCA_027457005.1 Chloroflexota bacterium | reverse complement strand
CCCTTAGATCGCGGATGTCGTCGACGCTGTTGTTCGATGCGCCGTCGATCTCGATCACATCGAACGAGGAGCCGTCGGCGATCGACAGGCAGGAAGCGCAGGCGCCGCAGGGAGTCGGGGTTGGTCCCCCGGTGCAGTTCAGGGCCTTGGCGAGGATGCGCGCAGAGGATGTCTTGCCGACGCCGCGGGGCCCGGAAAAGATATAGGCATGGGCTATCTTCCCCTTGGTGATGGCGTTTGTAAGGATACGCATGATCGGCGCCTGGCCTACAAGGTCGTCGAAGCCTTTGGGCCGCCATTTTCTCGCTAATACAAGGTAACTCATATATCGGGATATTCGATGTGTTATGTCTTGCTGCAGCCCGCGAACGACTTGCTGCGGCACACAGGAGAAATGCTTATCGCTGCTTCCTTCCGGACCTGACGAGGTTCACATACGCCTGTTGCGCAGGGCCGCCCGCAGACTGCAGTAAAACAGTGAATAACAGGAATCCGGCCTTACTCACCTGACTGTTT
>DAIDTV010000468.1 GCA_027457005.1 Chloroflexota bacterium | reverse complement strand
GTCGTAGGCATCCAGGGCCACGTCGACGGTGTTCCCGAGCGCAACGATGGCCACGCCCTTCCCCCTCCGCAGGATCTCGGAGCGCCCCGCAACGATCGGCGCGATCGGGCTGTGGTGGCGTCCGTTGCTCGAGCCGCGCGGATATCGGACGGCGACCGGGCCGCTCTGCTCGAGCGCGAACTCCAGCATCGGCAAGAGCTCGTCCTCGTTTCGCGGCGCGAGTACGAGCATGTTGGGTAGCGTGCGCAGGTACGACTGGCAGGTTCTGCACGCACACGTCGTGCACGATTTGATCGTACGCGCGCTGGAGAAACGTGGAGTAGATCGCGCAGACCGGCTTCATGCCCGACGCCGCCGCACCGGCTGCGAAGCACACGGCGTGCGCCTCGGCGATCCCGACGTCGAAGAAGCGGTTGGGGAAGGCTTTAGCAAATTTCGAAAGCTTCGTGCCGTCGGGCATGGCAGCGGTGATGGCGATGATGCGATCGTCCTTCGCCGCAACCTCGCAGAGCGCCGC
>DAIDTV010000467.1 GCA_027457005.1 Chloroflexota bacterium | reverse complement strand
GAGATCTTTATGGTGAGCCAGAGCGCGCCGTGCAGGGTGAGAGCGACGAGGGCGACGAGGCCACCGATGACGGTGTACCAGTCGAGGATACCGGGGTTCGCGCCGGGCTGCCAGTTGGTCCATAACGGCAGGAAGAAGTAGCCGTCGGGCTGGAGCGGTACGCCGCGCAGCACGTTGGCGAGGGCGGCTCCGTAGAAGATGGCGAGCAGTGCGCTGGCGAGTCCGAAGACACCGTCGAGCAGCGCGCGCCAGACGCCCACATAGATGTGGTTGCGCAATTCGAGGCTGACTCCGCGCAGCACCAGCAGCCAAAGCACGATCATCAGTGGGAGATAAAAGCCGTAGAAGGCCGAGGCATACAGGAGCGGAAAGGCGAAGTAGAGAGTGCCGCCGCCGGCCAGCAGCCAGACCTCGTTGCCGTCCCACACAGGGCCGATGGAGCGCAGGGTGGCCTGGCGCTCGGCCTCGTTGCGCACCAGAAACAGGTGCAGCACGCCGACGCCGAGGTCGAAGCCATCAAG
>DAIDTV010000466.1 GCA_027457005.1 Chloroflexota bacterium | reverse complement strand
ATTGTGATCCTGGCGCCAGACATGCGAGGCCAGCAGATAGTTGAGCGAAGCGATTTTCCGTCGCCACGGCAGCTGGGACGAGACCTTCAGCCACTTGGCGTGTTGGTTGAACATCGAGTCGACGATGTGGATAAACGCCTCGTAGCAATTAAACAGCCCATGCCGGCCAGTCAACAGATACCCTTCCAACCAACCCTCGCACTGGTGCTCGCTTAGCATCTCCATCACGCGACCACTGGGTGAAAGGAGCTCATCGGTTGGCACGGTTTCGGCGTCCCATTGACGTTGGGTGACTTCAAAGAGGGCTTCCAGGCCGTTGGAAAGCGTCTCGTCAGGTCCGAATACCCTGAAATTCCGCTGCTCATTATTGAGCTTCGCCACATCGCG
This sequence comes from Chloroflexota bacterium, assembly GCA_027457005.1. Lineage (GTDB taxonomy): Bacteria > Chloroflexota > Limnocylindria > Limnocylindrales > CSP1-4 > JAJYNJ01. The sequence goes on along the minus strand of DAIDTV010000466.1, from coordinate 134 downwards.
CAGGAAACACCCAAGGACATGGGTGTCGCCGATGCCGGCGCTCCCGGCATCGGAACATCGGCCGCATAGCGACGAAAATCCGGCATTTGAAGATCCCGCAGCAGCATGCCGCCATTGGCATGCGGATTTGCACC
>DAIDTV010000465.1:258-522 GCA_027457005.1 Chloroflexota bacterium | reverse complement strand
GGCATATTCATGCGGTCCTGCTGGATGTCCTGCGGACGCCGTCCGAAACTGTGCCGCGCGAATTGGAGCCGCGCGGGCAGACTCTCGCACTGGTAGTGAGTGGCGGGCACACCCATCTGTATCTGGCGGAGCTTGCGGATACAGGGACCTGGAAATATCGAAACGTTGGCCGGACAGTCGACGACGCGGCGGGCGAGGCGTTCGATAAGGTGGCAAAGCTGCTGGGGCTGGGGTATCCGGGAGGGCCGTGGATCGACGCACTGG
>DAIDTV010000465.1:0-234 GCA_027457005.1 Chloroflexota bacterium | reverse complement strand
CACGTTTTCGCAGATCAAGGCCAAGGCCCACCGCAAGGGCGAGCCGGGGGCGCTCGATCCGGCGGAGGAGATTTACTTTTCGTTCAGCGGGATCAAGACGGCGATGCTGCGTTACACGAAGGTCTATGAGATGGAGGCGTCGATTGACGCGCGGCGCGCGGCGCTGGCCGGCATTGAGAATCCCAAGGCAGCCGATGTGCTGGCGCTGTGCGATCGACGGACGCTGGATTTGAT
>DAIDTV010000464.1 GCA_027457005.1 Chloroflexota bacterium | reverse complement strand
GCCCGATCCGGTCGGCCCGGAAGGCCTCCAGGCCCCAGTACTGCAGGAGGATGCGCACGGGGCGACCCAGGACCGCGGCGCCGGCGGCGAAGACGCTCGCCGAGGTCAGCCGGTCGTCGGTGCCGGAGAAGAGCACGATCGAGAGTGTTTCGTCCATCTCTGCCTCACACGGGCTGGGGGATCGGTGGCGCTTCGTGGGTCGCGATGGGCCCGGGCGTGGCGGCCACGCCGAGCATCCCGAGGCGCGTGAGACGGCGCATCAGCACCGAGTGCATGATGTCGCACGCCCGGATGATGTCGGGGTCGGCGAGCCAGTAGCGGACCTCGCGGCCTTCCCGCGCGGCCTCCACGATGCCCGCGCTGCGCATGACCGCGAGGTGCTGCGAGACGCTCGGCTGGGGTACGCCCAGCTCCTCCGCCAGCCGTCCGACCTCGCACGGGCCCTCGGCCAGGCGGTGGATGATCTCCAGGCGCCGAGGGTTGGCGAGCGTCTTCAGGACCGTGGCCTGCATCACGCAGATCTCATC
>DAIDTV010000463.1 GCA_027457005.1 Chloroflexota bacterium | reverse complement strand
GTCTCCGGCTCGCGGTCCGTGACGATTCGGGGGCCGCTCGCCCCGCGCGAGGCGCCCAGCACCCACTCCGCGTAGGCCGTCACGGACAGCCGCCTCGTCCGCCCGGACCGGTTCTCGACGGTCAGCAGCGAGATCTTCAGGGCATCGTCGAGCGGCACGAACTGGACCAGGTCGAGGGAGATACCTTCGTGCTGGTGCTCGAACCGGCTGTACCCGGCGCCATGCCGGGCCACGTAGGTCGATTCCTCGCAGCGGATCGGCTGGGCCGTCGGACCCCACAGCTCCCCGCTGTCGTCATCCCGGACGTAGATCGCCTCGCCAGCCGGGTCGCTGACCGGATCGTTGGACCACGGGGTGAGCTGGTTCTCACGGCTGTTCCCGGACCACGTGTAGCCAGACCCGGATTCGGAGACCTGGAACCCGAACGACTCGTTTGCGACCACGTTCAGCCAGGGAGCCGGGGTGGACTGTCCCGGGCCGAGGATGGCGACGTACTCGCGCCCGTCGTCGGCAAAGCCGCCGAGCCCGTTGA
>DAIDTV010000462.1 GCA_027457005.1 Chloroflexota bacterium | reverse complement strand
AGCGCACCTACCAGGACCGGGCCCAGCGCGTTGCCCGTGGTGGAGCCAAGCCCCCAGACGAGGGCGTTGGCGACCGAAGTTGCCCGCCGGGGCACGTAATCGTTCACCAGCGAGAGGAGCAGGGGAAAGCCGCTGAAGGTGAAGAACCAGCCGGTGCCCCCGTGCCGCTACGCGGACAGGCCAGGACGTGCGCCTACCCGACCCGCTTCAACCGCCCGGTGCGCTTCGCATAGCGCTCGGCGCGTCCGAACACCCACAGGCCGAGCGGGACGAGGACCACGCCCATCACGACCAGCGGCCACGCGTCCCCCACGAGGGATGTCGCGGACACGTTCTGCACCAGCCCCTTCCGCACCGCGTCGAGCACGTACGTGGCCGGCGAGAAGCGTGACACCACCTGCATCCAGCCCGGCAGGATGTCCACGCTGTAGTACACGCCGCTGACCAGCAGCAGGAGCGACTGCAGCACGAACGTCATCTGCGAGCCACGCTCGACGAAGAGGAGCGGCAGCACCGCGGCCATGATCCCGATC
>DAIDTV010000461.1 GCA_027457005.1 Chloroflexota bacterium | reverse complement strand
CTGCAGGTGTGTGCTTAGTTCCGGCCGCCCGCGAAGGTCCACCCAAGCGTGGCTCCACGCCGCGAGATTCTCCGGTGTGCGCGGACCCAGGATTTGCACCAGATCGAGCCAGGTAGCATTGGCGAACGAGTACCGCTTGAGGTATTCCCGCATCCCATCGCGGAACGCTTGTTGGCCCAGGATCGTTTCCAACTGGCGGACCACTACTGGCGCCTTGTCATAAATGATCGCGCCGTAGAGCGTGCCCGCGTCGTCCAGGTTTGCGAGATTCTGCCGGATGGGATTGGCGCCGGCGGTACGATGCGACACCAGAAACCGAAGATCGTGATTAATCCCGGGGAAGGAAGGATTCACGATCTTAGCCGCTAGGAAGTTCGCCATCACCTCCTTCATCCACACGTCGTTAAACCAGCGCATGGTCACCAGATCGCCGAACCACATGTGCGAGGTCTCATGGGAAATGGTGTTGGCGCGTCCCAGGAACTGGTTCTGGGTGGCTGATTCATCCAATAGCAGCGTGGAGGCGTTATAAAAG
>DAIDTV010000460.1 GCA_027457005.1 Chloroflexota bacterium | reverse complement strand
TCCATGCCAAGGGCCGCCGCGAGCCTGTCCATCTGCCCCTCGTGGGCGAAGCAGACCTGCACCGCCCCGAACCCGCGCATCGCGCCGGCCGGCGGGTTGTTCGTGAAGACCGCCGTCCCGTCGATCAGTGCGTTGGGCACCTCGTACGGACCTGCCGCAAAGGTCGAGGCGTTCAGGATCACCGCCGGAGACGAGGAGGTGTACGCGCCGCCGTCGATGAGCAGCCGCACGTGCGCGTTCACCAGGGTGCCGTCGCGGCGGGCGCCGGTGCGGGCCCAGATCCGTGCCGGGTGACGGTGAACGTGACCGTAGAAGGACTCCTCGCGCCCGTACGACATCTTGACGGGCAGGTTCGTGGCCAGCGCCAGCAGGCACGCATGGATGTGCATGTGCACGTCCTCGCGGGACCCGAACGCGCCGCCCACGCCGGCGCAGTGCAGGCGCACCTTCGATTCGGGCAGGCCGAGGCATGGGGCGATCTGCGCCCGGTCCACGTGCAGCCACTGCGTCGAGACGAAAAGGTCCACGCCGCCGTCGCCGGCCGGAAT
>DAIDTV010000459.1 GCA_027457005.1 Chloroflexota bacterium | reverse complement strand
ACCCAATGCCAACGTAGCAAAGCCCAGCCAGTCCATGCGCCGCTCGCGCGTGGGCGTATCGGGAACATGGCGCATGGCGAGCACGAAGGAAGCGATGCCGACCGGCAGGTTGATGTAGAACGTCCAGCGCCAACTGATTGCTTCTGTGAGCCAACCGCCCAGGGTCGGTCCCATGATGGGGGCGACCATCACACCCATGCTCCAGATCGCCATCGCCTTGCCGCGTTGTTCGCCGGGAAAGACTTGCAGCATGATGGACTGCGACAGCGGCACCAGAGCCGCGCCGAAGACACCCTGCAGGAAGCGGAACAACACCATCTGAGCGAGGCTGGTTGCCATGCCGCACAAAGCCGAAGTGATGACGAAACCGGCGATGCTGATCAGCAGAAAGCGTTTCTGGCCGATACGGTCCGTGATGAAGCCGGTGAGCGGCATGATGATGGCCGACGCGATCAGGTAGGACGTGAGCACCCAGCTGATGTTGTCGGGCGTGGCATCGAGCTGACCCGCCATGTTGGGCAGCGCCACGTTGATGATGGTGGTGTCCAGC
>DAIDTV010000458.1 GCA_027457005.1 Chloroflexota bacterium | reverse complement strand
GGCCTCCAGCAGGGCCGCCAGGCCAGGCAGGGGCGCCTCGTCGGAGCGGGTACGGAATCGGTCGAAAAAGCCCATGTTCGCGGATCCATCCAAACAATCCATTGTGACGCAGGAAAGGAATTTATGCTTGGGGGATATGGAACTCCTCGACGCCCTGACCCGGCCCCTCCAGGCCCTCCGCATTTCAGTGACGGATCGCTGCAACTTCCGCTGCACCTACTGCATGCCCAAGGAGGTCTTCGGCCCCGGCTATCCCTTCCTGCCGCGCGAGGCCGTCCTCAGCTTCGAGGAGATCACCCGCCTCGTGGGCATCTTCGCGGGCCTCGGCGTAACCAAGGTCCGCCTCACGGGCGGCGAGCCCCTCCTGCGCCGGGAGCTGCCCGGCCTGGTGCGGAGGCTGGCCGCCGTGCCGGGCATCGAGGATCTCGCCCTCACCACCAATGGCGTCCTGCTGTCCGAGCTGGCCCCTGCCCTCCGGGCCGCCGGCCTGAAGCGGCTTACAGTGAGCCTGGACACCCTGCGCCCGGAGCGCCTCCGGGCCATCAGCGACACCGACATGC
>DAIDTV010000457.1 GCA_027457005.1 Chloroflexota bacterium | reverse complement strand
GGGTCGTCGTCGAGGAGCAGGCAGCCGTCGAGGTCCACCCACTCCGCGAGCGGCGAGACGGCGGCCGAGGCCGCGATGCCGATAGACGTCTCCTCCATGCAGCCCAGGAAGGTGCGGAACCCGAGGGCGCGAGCCCGCTCGAGCATCCGCTTCGCCGGGCCGACACCGCCGCACTTGGCCAGCTTCACGTTGATCCCGGCGACCACGCCCACGAGCGCATCGAGGTCCTCGATCGTGACCGCGCTATCGTCCGCGACGATCGGCAGGCGGGACACCGCCTGGAGCGCGCGCAGCTGGTCCAGGCGCCGGGCCGGGAACGGCTGCTCGATGAGCACCACCCCCAGCCGCTCCAGAGCCGGCAGGAGATCCGTGGCGCCCTCGAGCGTCCAGCCCGTGTTGGCGTCCACGCGGATCGGGCCCGCGTACACCCGGCGCACCGCCTCGAGCGTGGCGAGGGCGCTCGGGCCGCCCACCTTGACCTTGAGCGCCGGGAAGTCGGCTGCGCGCCGGGCGCGCTCTGCGACGACGTCGGGCGTGTCGATGCCAAGCGTGAAGTCCGTC
>DAIDTV010000456.1:245-562 GCA_027457005.1 Chloroflexota bacterium | reverse complement strand
GTTCATCGCAGCTTCCGTCTAGTATTAGTATTGGTTCCCGGTCCGGGGTCGTGCACCGCGGCCAAGAGTAGAGGCGCCTATGATACCGCGGCCGGCGCCGTTGCGGCTGTAACCAAAATGTCACGCTAGCAACATACTATTGCGTCCACCAGATCATGCCGCTCAATATTTTGATCGTCGAAGACGAATCCGCCATCCAGGAACTCATTGCGGTAAACCTTGAGGCCGCCGGGCATCATGCCCTGCGCGCCGCGGACGCCGAGCAGGCGTTTGCCATCGTACGCCAGCCCCTGCCAGATCTGGTGCTGCTCGACTGG
>DAIDTV010000456.1:0-235 GCA_027457005.1 Chloroflexota bacterium | reverse complement strand
GCACCTGCGCGGCAGCGCGCGCACCCGCGCCATCCCCATCATCATGCTCACCGCCAAATCGGCGGAGCAGGACAAGGTCATGGGGCTGGAAGCGGGCGCGGACGACTACGTGACCAAGCCGTTCTCGCCGCGCGAACTGCTGGCGCGCATCAAGGCGGTGCTGCGCCGGCGCGCGCCGCAGATGACGGACGATGCGATCGAAGTCCAGGGTCTGCGGCTGGATCCGGCTGCGCAC
>DAIDTV010000455.1 GCA_027457005.1 Chloroflexota bacterium | reverse complement strand
CGTCGTCCCTGCGTCCAATGGATACGTTGCCGGGGTTGATCCGGTACTTGGCCAGTGCCCGCGCTGCTGCCGGAAATTTCTTCAGCAGCAGGTGCCCGTTGTAGTGGAAGTCGCCCACAATCGGCACGTAGATACGGCGCTTCTCCAGCCCCTCAACGATGTACGGAACGGCCTGCGCCGCTTCCTCGTTGTTCACCGTGACGCGGACAATCTCCGAACCCGCCATAGCCAGGGCTACCACTTGCTCAATGGTGCTCGCCACTTCCGCCGTGTCGGTGTTGGTCATCGACTGCACGACGACCGGTGCCTCCCAGCCCACACGAACCTGCCCGATCTTGACCGTACCCGTTTTCCTGCGATGAATCTCCGGCATAACGACCTCTCTATTAGTCTACCCGTTCTCCCGCTTCCGCCTGCAACCTCCCGCGGTGCTGACACTTACCACACGCGCCCTACTCGCTCTCTCTGTCCGCTGCGCGCCGCAAAGCCATGTGGTATGCTCCGCGCCCCATCCGCCGCAAACCACCCGTAGCATTCCGCATCAGCTTCGCTGGCAGCTTCTGCTC
>DAIDTV010000454.1:334-574 GCA_027457005.1 Chloroflexota bacterium | reverse complement strand
GGACATGCGCGTCTACTATGATCGGGATGCCGATCTGAAATTCATCACCAACAAGAAAGTCGCCGTCATAGGGTTCGGCTCGCAGGGCCACGCCCATGCGCTCAACATGCGCGACAGCGGCGTCAAGGACGTCGTGATCGCCGTGCGTCCGGGCGCCTCGGCCAAGAAGGCGGAAGCCGCCGGCTTCAAGGTGATGAGCGTCGCCGAGGCCGCCAAATGGGCCGACTGCATGATGATGGT
>DAIDTV010000454.1:0-241 GCA_027457005.1 Chloroflexota bacterium | reverse complement strand
CTACAAGGACGACCTCGTCGCCAACATGAAGCAGGGCGCCGCGCTGTTCTTCGCCCACGGCTTCAACGTGCATTTCCGCCTGATCGAGCCGCGCAAGGATCTCGACATTCTGATGGTGGCGCCCAAGGGCCCCGGCCACACCGTGCGCTCCGAATATCAGCGCGGCGGCGGCGTGCCCTGCCTGATCGCGGTGCATCAGGACGCCAGCGGCAACGCCCACGACCTCGGCCTGGCTTATGCC
>DAIDTV010000453.1 GCA_027457005.1 Chloroflexota bacterium | reverse complement strand
GCGTTACCCAGGAGCACCGCCCGTCCGTCGACGCGCGCCTCCAGGCCATGGCCGGGGAGGGCCTGGAAATCCGTGGCGTCGGCGAGCGCGAGGTTCCGTCCCTTCGCGGCATCGACGACCGCCGCGCCGAGCGGATGCTCGCTCGACGCCTCGGCGGACGCGGCGAGCCGCAGCAGCTCATCCTCCGTCACCGGGTTGCTGCCCGCGACGAGGTCCACCACCTGCGGCTGTCCGACGGTGAGCGTGCCGGTCTTGTCGAAGATCACCGCGCTGACCTTGGAGGCCTGCTCGAGCGCCGTCGCGGTCTTGAAGAGGATCCCGTTGAGGGCGCCCAGGCCCGTCCCGACCATGATCGCGGTCGGCGTCGCGAGGCCCAGCGCATCGGGGCAGGCGATCACCACCACCGTGATGGCGAGGGTGAGCGCAAAGACGAATGTGGCGCCTCCGATCGTCAGCCAGCCGATGAACGTCGCCAGCCCGAGGACGACCGCGATGGCGACCAGCCACTGGGCCGCCCGGTCGGCCAGGCGCTGGCCGGGGGCCTTCGAGTTCTGGGCGAGCTGCACCAGATGCACGAT
>DAIDTV010000452.1 GCA_027457005.1 Chloroflexota bacterium | reverse complement strand
GCGCCCGCGCCATCCGCCGGCGGAGGTTGCCGCGATAGGCCATCTCGGCGCTGATGCCGGCTTGGCGCAGCGCCTGCAATACATCGAGCGCGGCGTCCTCCGCCGCGCCGATCGGGATCACCGCGACAGGGGCCGGGGCCGGCGGCGCGGCGTCCAGCAGCATCGCCAGCCGCTCGATCCCCGCCGCCCAGCCGATCGCCGGGGTTGGCGGGCCGCCCATTTCGGCCACCAGCCCGTCGTAGCGCCCGCCGCCGCCGAGCGCCTGCTGCTGGCCCTCGGCGCCTTCGCGGTAGTACTCGAACGCGGTCCGCGTGTAGTAGTCGAGACCCCGGACCAGGGCGGGCTCCGGCCGCACCGGCACGCCCAGCGCGTCGAGGTGCCCGCGCACCGCGTCGAGATGGGCGCGGCAGGCGTCGCAGAGCCGGTCGACCATGCGCGGGGCGGCCGCGATCAGCGCAGCCATCTCGGGATCCTTCGAATCGCGCAGCCGCAACGGGTTGGCCGACAGGCGCGCGCGCTCCAGGTCGGGCAGCTGGTCGAGGTGCGCACCGAAGTACGCGGTGAGCTCGGCGATGTAGGCC
>DAIDTV010000451.1 GCA_027457005.1 Chloroflexota bacterium | reverse complement strand
AAGCCGCCGATCGTGGCGAGGAGGTTGAGGTCGTTCCAGCCGGCCGTCGCGCTGTAGTCGGCGATCCGGCGCGGCATGCCCGAGAGGCCCAGCAGGTGCATCGGGAAGAAGGTCAGGTTCATCCCGATGAAGATCCCGACGAAGTGGATCTGGCCAAGGCCCTCGTTCAGCTTCCGCCCGAACATCTTCGGCCACCAGTAGTAGAGGCCGGCGAAGATGCCCATGATCGAGCCGCCGAAGAGGACGTAATGGATGTGGGCGACGATGAAGTAGGTCGCATGCACGTGGTAGTCCACCGGCACTGCGGCCAGGATCGCGCCGTTGATCCCGCCGATGAGGAAGAGCGACAGGAAGCCCACCGCGAAGAGCATCGCGGTCGTGAAGCGGAGCTTGCCGCGGAACATCGTGGCGACCCAGTTGAACATCTTGACGCCGGTCGGGACGGCGATCAGGAACGTCATCAGGCTGAAGAACGGCAGGTAGACCGTGCCGGTGGTGAACATGTGGTGGGCCCACACGGAGAAGCCCAGCGCGCCGATCCCGGCGGTGGCGAACACGAACGCCTTGTAGCCGAAGAGCGGCT
>DAIDTV010000450.1 GCA_027457005.1 Chloroflexota bacterium | reverse complement strand
TACCCGAGCAGCCCGGTGTTGCACTGGAGCGTGTACAGGAGCGGGTCGCGGCGGTCCAGCCCGTACACCTGCCGAAGGTAGGCCGCCCGGTTGGCATCCATCTCATGCATCCGCCGGCGCGCGGCCGACTCGGACAGCGTCTCGCGCGCCATCACGGTTTCCACCGGCGCCGGTTCGGCCGCGTAGGGGAACACGTGAACCGCATCCCGGCGTTCGCGCAGGATCGCGGCCCCTCCGCGCCCGACGATCACCGCGTTGCCGCCACGCGCGACTTCAGTCACGACGCGCCGTGTGAGCTCGAGGATGGTGTCGCGCGGGTCGTACGCCGGATCCGGGTAGGGCACGTCCCAGACCATCCCCGCCGCGGCGCCCATGGGCACGAACGACGCGACCAGCCGACCGAGGAGGCTCGAGGGGCGCTCGTCCTCCGACTCCACGGATTCCGGCGGGAGTTGGGCCCGCCGAGCGACTTCCGCGATCAGCCCCTTGTCCACGAGGTCCGCGCCGAGTCGGTCGGCGACCATCGCGGCCACCGTGGATCAGCCCGCCCCGTACTGCCGCGCGATGGTGATGACCGGCATTTCGCTATACTCCTGTA
>DAIDTV010000449.1 GCA_027457005.1 Chloroflexota bacterium | reverse complement strand
CCCGACGAGATCTTCGCGATCACCGGCCAGGGGATGGACTTCTATGCGCAGCTCTTCGCGCGCCGGTTTCCGTTCGATAAGTACGACCAGCTCTTCGTCCCCGAGTTCAACGCCGGGGCGATGGAGAACGCGGGCGCCGTCACGTTCACGGAGCAGCACCTGTACCGGGAACCCCCGACCGAGACGCAGCGCCTGGGCCGCGCGGAGACGGTTCTCCACGAGCTCGCGCACATGTGGTTCGGCGACCTGGTCACGATGCGCTGGTGGGACGACCTCTGGCTCAACGAGAGCTTCGCGACGTACGTCTCCAACCTCGCGCTGTCGGAGGCCACGCGGTTCCAGGGCGCCTGGCGCGCCTTCCACGCCGACGTGAAGCGGTGGGGCTACCAGGCTGACGACCGCTCGACCACCCACCCGATCTCCGGGATCGTCGCCGACACGGACGCCGCGGTCCACAACTTCGACGGGATCACCTACGGCAAGGGCGCCGCGGTGCTCAAGCAGCTCGTGGCCTGGGGGGGCCCCGAGGCGTTCGCGGCGGGCCTGCGCGTCTACTTCGACCGACACGCCTGGGGCAACGCGTCGCTCGCGGACTTCCTTGCCGCCCTGGAGG
>DAIDTV010000448.1 GCA_027457005.1 Chloroflexota bacterium | reverse complement strand
CGAGAGGATGCCGCCGCCCGCGGCCAGGATCTCCAGGTAGCCCGCGCCCTGCCGCCGCAGGTCGATCTCGCGCTCGCGGCTCCCCGCGAAGACCAGGTGGGTGTGCGGGTCGATCAGCCCGGGGGTGACGGTGCCGCCCTGCGCATCGAGGTGGCCGAACCGGTCCGGGTCGGCCGGGTCAAGGCCATCCGCGGCCAGGCGCCGCGTGACCTCGTCCCGGCGCCCCGCCAGGACCAAGCGTCCTTCCCAGCAGGCTACCGCCAGGTCCGCGTCGGCCGCCGAGAGCACGGCCGCCTCTCCCTGGGTCGAGCCCCGGCGGAGCCCGCCGGCCATCGTGACGAGCTCGCGTGCGCCCTCGACGAGCAGGCCGGGCGGGCCAGCGGCGGTCACGACAGGGCGAGCGTCACGGCAGGGCGAGCGTCACTGGCCAGCTCGGCCGCGCGTCGCCGCCTCCATCCGCAGCTCGAGCGCCATCGTCGGGTCGAAGTCGCAGAGGCGGAGCCAGTCGGCCGCCTGCCGCAGGCGCTCCTCGACCGGGACGTCGCCCGGGACCCCGGCATGGTCGGCCACGTCGGTGAATGCGCGGAGCGGCATCAGCCCGATCAACTCGGACTCCC
>DAIDTV010000447.1 GCA_027457005.1 Chloroflexota bacterium | reverse complement strand
GCCCTCTATCTGCTGCCGCAGGAGGCTCCCGCTCACGCCGATCGTGCGCGGGACGGCTTTGCATCGAGCCAGTAACCGGTCAGCCCCCCGGAGCCAGCATCAGCCCCCCGGAGCCAGCAGACGCACCCCCAGACGTTGCCGCGCTCCTGCTCCGGTCGATGCCGACCAGGACGTCCTCCCGCCTGTCGTCCCCCCGGTCAGGTACGTGAGCATGCCCTGCGTAAACGAGATCGAGACCGGCCTCGGCATGAGATCGGAGGTGGCGACCCTGAACGTCCCGTCGCCGAGCGCGGCGTTCAGCCGTTCGCCCTCGAGCGTCCGCGTGGCATCGAGCTCCGGCCCTTCCCCCGCACCGGGCACCGCCGACCACATCCCCGCACGCGAGCGAGTCGAGCAGGGCCCCAGGCGGGACGGACAGCATGTCCGCGACGGCCCGGCGCAACTCCGGACGATCGTGGAGGACGACCAGCATGAACGCGTGGCCCCGAGGTACGGCCGAGGATGCTGGATCGTTTCCCGGGAACGGAAAGGTAGCCACGATCCCGGACCTGCCGGCAGGGAAGGAAGAGCGCTCGCTCTCTCCGCCGAGATGCAGCCAGCACGCGGGCGGGACGACGAA
>DAIDTV010000446.1:252-623 GCA_027457005.1 Chloroflexota bacterium | reverse complement strand
AGTCTGCCCAACACCAATCTCGCCGTGCCCACTTATTATGTCGTCGCCCCGGCCGAGTGTTCCTCCAATCTGTCGCGCTTCGATGGCGTGCGCTTCGGCTACCGCTGCGAAAAACCCAAGGACCTGGAAGACCTCTACAAGCGTTCGCGCGGCGAAGGCTTCGGCGCCGAGGTCAAGCGCCGCATCATGATCGGCACCTACGCGCTGTCGGCCGGTTACTACGACGCTTATTATCTCAAGGCCCAGCAGTTGCGCCGCCTGATCAGCGAAGATTTCAAGCAGGCCTTCGAGAAGGTCGACGTCATCATGGGGCCGACCTCGCCTACCGTCGCTTTCAACATCGGCGAGAAGGTCAACGACCCGGTTACCAT
>DAIDTV010000446.1:0-242 GCA_027457005.1 Chloroflexota bacterium | reverse complement strand
CGGACATCTATACCATCGCCGTGAACCTCGCCGGTCTGCCCGGCATGTCGATCCCCGCGGGCTTCGTTGATGGTCGGCCGGTGGGTTTGCAGATCATCGGCAATTATTTCGCCGAAGCACGTCTGCTCAATGTCGCACATCAGTATCAACAGGTGAGTGATTGGCATCAGCGGGTGCCTCCGGGTTTTGAATGATTTTGATTTGAACCGCCAAGGACGCCAAGGACGCCAAGAACGCCAAGG
>DAIDTV010000445.1 GCA_027457005.1 Chloroflexota bacterium | reverse complement strand
AAGGTGCAGCGCGCGGTGGAGCAGCTGCTCGAAGCTCTCAGTGAGATGGAGCTCGCGTCCGAGACGCAGGATGTAGACGCCCGAGGCCACCATCACGACTCCGACGAGGAGGTTGATCAGAGCGTTCAGCTCACCGCTCGCGAGGATTGGCGCAAGGGCCAGATACGCGAGCTCCGACGCGATGGCTCGCTGCACCGCGAACGCGAGCGAGAAGAGGAGGCCCGCCTGCATGCCGCGTCGCCCGGAGGCGGCGCCGATCGCGTAGCTGACCGTGATCGGCCAGGTGTGCTCGTCCGGAGTGACACCGTGGAGAAGTCCGAGCAGAAGTGACGCCACGAGCAGCGTCGCGAGGCCGGCATGAGGGTTCAGCAGATCAGGCATTTCGTCCAGCTAGATGAGAATGAGTCGCATTTGCACTCAGCTTAGGCCGGGATCCTTCGCCGTGACTTCGCGGCCGCCGGCAGATCCATCCAGCGGAACGACCGGCCACCGGGCCCCGGGAGAGCCGCCCTCCCCTGCCCGGCCCGACCGCCCTGGCGGCCTACTAGCCTACTTGCGCAAGTACGCAAACAGTGGTAGTGTGCCGCCGACGACGGAGGTCGACAACACGAGAAGGCACGCATGAAC
>DAIDTV010000444.1:399-642 GCA_027457005.1 Chloroflexota bacterium | reverse complement strand
ATACGAGGCAGCGAAGGTGCGGCCATCACCCTCTCGTCGACCGGTCGGAGGGGGCCAGAATGGTAGACTTGACGAGTGATTCCCGAGGAGAGTGGCCTCTAGTGGGCCAGATGCTTGCGTGCGCCAACCAGAAGGGCGGTGTCGGGAAGACCACGACCGTTGTCAACGTGGCCGCCTACCTTGCCGGGGACGGCCGGCGCGTGCTCGTCGTCGATCTCGACCCCCAGGGGAATGCCACGAGCG
>DAIDTV010000444.1:0-389 GCA_027457005.1 Chloroflexota bacterium | reverse complement strand
GCCGGCTCGTCGGGCTACGACGCCCTGATGGGGGGAGCGGATCTCCGCTCCCTCATCCTGCAGACGGCGACCCCTGGACTCTCGCTCATCCCCTCGTCGATCGCCCTGGCCGGCGCCGAGGTGGAGCTCGCGAGCATGCCGCAGCGAGAACGCCGGCTCGCGCGAGTGATCGCGTCCGTCCGGTCGGATTTCGATGATGTCTTCATCGATTGCCCGCCGTCTCTTGGCCTGCTGACCGTAAACGCGCTGACTGCAGCGGATGCCGTCCTGATCCCGATGCAATGCGAGTACTACGCGCTCGAAGGCCTGTCCCAGCTGATCGCCACGATCCACCTCGTGCGGGACCACCTGAATCCCGGGCTCGCCGTCCGGGGCGTGGTCCTCACGAT
>DAIDTV010000443.1 GCA_027457005.1 Chloroflexota bacterium | reverse complement strand
CCCCCACCCGCGGGCGGCCGAACGGCCCTGCCGAGGGGGCACGGCCCCCTGCCGAAGGGCCCGGGAGGGCCTGCCCGGTTGGCGCCGCTTGGCCCATCCAACGGGTAGACGGAGGACCCCCCAGCGGATGACCGATGGCCGTGCGTGGCGGCGGGTCCCCGGGTCGACCATTGCCCGCAGGAAGGACGGGACGCATCCGGCGGGCCCCGGGAAGGGCGGTCCGCGGAGTCCCGACAAGGAGACACGCATGAACAGCAACTACGGCAAGGCCACCGCGATCATGCGGATCGCGCTGGGCTTCGGCTTCCTCTACGCGGGCCTCGACAAGGCCCTCGATCTGGCCGGCAGCGGCGCCTTCAGCGCGGTCGGCTTCCTGAAGTTCGGCACCCTCGGGGCGTACACCGGCTCCAACCCCAAGGTGGTGGTCAACCCGACCCACGACCTGTGGGTGGCCCTGGCCAACAACGGCACCCTGATGCCGCTCATCAACACCCTGGTGGTGTTCGGCGAGCTGGCCATCGGGGTGGCCCTCATCCTCGGCATCGCCACCCGCTTCGCGGGGATCATGGGCGCCATCCTGACCGGGCTCTTCTTCGTGGCCTCCTGGAGCTTCGCCACCGGCTTCATCAACGAGGACTTCCTCTACACCGCCCTCTC
>DAIDTV010000442.1 GCA_027457005.1 Chloroflexota bacterium | reverse complement strand
CCATCAGCCTGAGCAAGAGCGGGCCCTATGACGCGGCCCCCGTCAGTGTGTCCGCGTCCAGATACGTCCGTGACACCGGGGCTGGACGCGGGGTCAGGAGTGATGGGCATACCCGAGGCGGGGAGCACGGCCACCGCTCTCGATGGCTGGTCACGGGCGGCGATATCCTGCAGATATGCGCTTCCTCGGCTTGGGTCAGCCAGCCCGAACGATCGTCAAGTCGTACGGTCGCGATAGCCTGCTGTTCTGGATCAATCCCCTCATATCAGCCATCCAGGCGTCCCTGGGGATGAGGGTGGGGCTTTGTTCCGAGGCCGACGTGCTCGACAAGATGCAGAAGGATGCCCTCGCAATGGCCGACCGAGGCTATCGTGTGGTGGCGTCCGATGAGTACGACTTGCCGATCCTGCTCGCTCCGGGCAGGCGGGCGAGCTACTACCGAGTCACCTACGAGCTGATCAAACCGCCTCGGTCCCGATGACGTCGCACGGGGCCAGTGCGACCGCGCAGACCTTCAACCCTGCGTCCCGCCGGTTGCCGGGTCTTCGGCTGCACCCACCTTCGCCAGGCGATCCAGCAGGAAGCTGAGGGACGCATCGACGCCGTTCTGTCCGCTGGCTAACGCTGCCGTACGCCACAAACGCTGCGAAAAACGCTGCACG
>DAIDTV010000441.1 GCA_027457005.1 Chloroflexota bacterium | reverse complement strand
GAACAATCTTAATCTGGCCATAGATGATTTCCCACAACGTGTTCTGAAAAATTGTTTCTCAATAGTTCGTTGTTCTCGTTGGATTATAGCAGCCGTTGCTTGGTTACGTCAATTTAGGAAAGCGTACGCAAACTTGACAAAGAAGAGAATTCTGGTATAATAGCCACGTAGTAGTTCGTTTTACAAAATCTGCACTTGCGGAGGGCATAGAGACAAATCGACGGCATCGGGGGTAAGGCGATGGGAACCTTAACAACTGAAGAGTGGTAGGAAAGAAGCGTTTTAGAGTCGAAGAATCTGGATACAAAAATCTCACGTTGAAATACAACGGAGAGTTTGATCCTGGCTCAGGATGAACGCTAGCGGCGTGCTTAACACATGTAAGTCGAACGGACGCTTTGAGCAATCGGAGCGTTAGTGGCAGACGGGTGCGTAACACGTGGGCGACCTGCCCCAAAGTGGGGAACAACAGACCGAAAGGTTTGCTAATACCGCATACGCTCGGTTCTTCATTGAGCCGAGCAAAGCCGTAAGGCGCTTTGGGAGGGGCCCGCGGCCTATCAGGTGGTTGGTGAGGTAATGGCCCACCAAGCCGATGACGGGTAGCTGTTCTGAGAGGAAGATCAGCCACACTGGCACTGAGATACGGGCCAGACTCCTAC
>DAIDTV010000440.1 GCA_027457005.1 Chloroflexota bacterium | reverse complement strand
CTCCAGCACCTCGCCGCGAATGCCGGCAAGGTGGTGCTCCACACCGAGCTGCTGACCAAGGTGTGGGGCCCCGAGTACCGCGACGACCTCCAGTACCTGCGGGTGTGGGTGTCGAGGGTGCGCCGCAAGCTGGGCGCCAAGCCGGGCGAGGCGGGTCGCATCCGAACCTTCCAGGGGATCGGCTACCTGCTCGACACCCACTGGACGGGGGAACCGGAGGGCGGGCCCGAGGACGGCTCCGAGCTTCCCCCCGAGACGTCCGTCGAGGCGTCCCCCGAGGCGGGCTCCCCGGACGGCGACACGGACCCCGAGCCGGTCGAGGTCGGTCGAACCGGGGACTGAGCCCGGCCGGCAGGCCGCGGACCGCGATGGTTCCGCGCCATGGCGCCGTCCACCACCCGGCGGTAGACCCGCTCGTAGGCGTCGACCATGCGGTCGGCCGAGAAGCGAGCCAGCGCGCGTTCACGGATGCGGACGCGGTCCAGCGATCGGACCCGGTCGACGGCCAGCGACGCCTCGATCACGTCGTCGACCAGGAACCCGTCCACGCCATGCTCGATGATCTCGGGCAGCGCCCCTGCCTTCCTCCCGATCACCGGGGTCCCGGCCGCCAGCGACTCGATCGCCACCAGCCCGAACGGCTCCGGCCACGCGCCGAGCATGAGC
>DAIDTV010000439.1 GCA_027457005.1 Chloroflexota bacterium | reverse complement strand
GGTGGATCTCGACGTGCCCGCCGGACAGATCACCGCCCTGTGCGGCGACAACGGCGCCGGGAAATCGGTGTTGGTCAAATGCATCGCCTGGAGCTTCGAACCCGACGCCGGCCAGATCTACTGGGAGGGCCGGCCGGTGCGGATCCGCCATGCCCACGACGCCTCGGCCCTCGGTATCGAGACCGTCTATCAGGTCCTGGCGCTGGCCGACAACCTCGACATCGTGCAGAACCTGCTGCTCGGCCACGAGATGCGGCGACGCGGCCTGCTCGATGAGATCGCCATGGAGAAGACCGCGAAGAAGACGCTGGCGGCCATGCGGGTCACGACGGTCCGCAACATCCGCCAGTCGGTCGGCTCGCTGTCCGGCGGTCAGCGGCAGGCGATCGCGGTCGCCAAGGCCGTCATGCTGGACGCGAAACTGGTCATCATGGACGAGCCGACGGCGGCGCTCGGCGTGTCCCAGACCACGCTGGTCCTCGACCTCATGAGGCAGCTGGCCAGCCAGGGCATCGCGGTCCTGGTGATCTCGCACAACCTGACCGACGTGTTCCGGGTCGCCGACCGGCTCGCCGTGCTGTACCTGGGGCGCCTGGTGACCGCCGGGCCGGCCGCTCACTACGACACTTCGACGATCGTCCACTGGATGACCACAGGGACGGGTCCTGGAG
>DAIDTV010000438.1 GCA_027457005.1 Chloroflexota bacterium | reverse complement strand
CCGCGAGCCGGCAACACCGGGGGCGCGCCTGGACGTCGCGACGTGCGCGCGCCCGGCCAGCAGCCCGGCCGCCCGATGGGGCGCAACACGGGGGGTGCCGGTCGCCGGCCGATGGGCCCCACGATGCCGCGCAAGCCCGCGATGGTCTCCACGCAGGAGATGAGCGCGCACAAGAAGGTCATCCGCATCGAGGCGGACGTGACGCTTCAGACGATGGCTCAGAGGATGAGCCTCAAGGCGACCGAGCTTCTCATGAAGCTCCTGTCGATGGGCATGAGCAACGTGCACATCAACACGACGCTCGACGCCGACACGGCGAAGATCTTGGCCGGCGAGTTCGGCTGGGAGGTCGAGGACGTCAGCAAGAGCGAGGAGCAGACGATCGCCGAGGCGCGCTGGGAAGAAGAAGCCGCGCCCGAGGGCGACGCGCCTGCGGCCCTGGGACGCCCGCCGGTCGTCACGGTCATGGGCCACGTCGACCACGGCAAGACGAGCCTGCTCGACCGCGTGCGCAAGGCGAACGTCGCCGGCGGCGAGGCGGGCGGGATCACTCAGCACATCGGCGCCTACAAGGTCGAGACCAAGCGCGGCACCATCGTCTTCCTCGACACGCCCGGCCACGAGGCGTTCACCCAGATGCGCGCGCGCGGCGCAAGCGTGACGGACATCGTCGTCCTCGTCGTCGCGGCCGACGACGG
>DAIDTV010000437.1 GCA_027457005.1 Chloroflexota bacterium | reverse complement strand
GCGCGGGTGTCAAACGCGGCCGGCCGGCCCCATGGAACGTCTGCCCGGCGCGTCCGCTCCACGGCCGGTGGGTCGAGCATGAACACGCCGACGGCGCCGGCGGCCCTCGGTCGCGCTCGTGCCACGGTCCATCCCGGGCCATCCGGGCCCGGGTCGTTCGGCGTCAGTCGCCCGCCACTTCCCGCAGCCGTGCAACCACCACCTGCCAGACCGCGCCGGCGATGACGCCTCCCGCCCCGCCGGCGATCGCCAGGGTCAGCCAGGCGAGGCCGGCCAGCGGCGCCCAGGTGGCGTTGGTCGCCAGTTCCTGTGCGGCGCGCAGGCCCATGAAGCTGCCGATCGTCACGAACGTCAGGCCGAACGCCAGCGGGCCGAACAGCGGCCGGTGCGGCCGGTCCTCCTCGGGCCCCAGGCCGGGAGGGCCACCCTTGCGACGCCGCGCGCGTTCGCGCCGGATCGCCTCCTCGTCCTGCGCCACCCACACGCCGCCCAGGAGCCCGATCCCGAACCCGGCGATGAGCCCGGTGACGATGACCGGGGCGTAGACCGAGAGGCCCACCACCCCGAGGGCGACCGCGCCGAGCACGGACAGGGCAAGTCCGAGCAGCCCGCCGATCGCGGTCGCGAGGGAGAGGAAGTGGGTCATGCGCATGCGTTCACGGCCTGGAATCGTACGCATGCGGACGGCACGGCGCAGG
>DAIDTV010000436.1:341-699 GCA_027457005.1 Chloroflexota bacterium | reverse complement strand
AGCCGGAACATGGGCTCGGCGACCCGACCCTCGATGAAGACGAACAGGGTGAGGAGCGCCACGCCGGACCCGATCATCGACAAGACGAAGGGGCTGGTCCAGCCCATGGTGTGGCTGCCGTAGGGCTGGATGCCGTAGGTGATGCCGACCAGGACCGCGATCAGTCCGGCCGCGAAGGTCAGGTTGCCGCCCAGGTCAAGCTTGGCGCGCTTGCGGACGCCAAGTTCCCTGAGCTTGAGGTACGACCAGACGGTGCCGAAGATGCCGAACGGAACGGAGACGAGGAACACCCAGCGCCAGCCGACAGGGCCGAGCACGCCGCCGAGCACCAGGCCGATGAAGCTGCCGGCGATCCCGG
>DAIDTV010000436.1:0-331 GCA_027457005.1 Chloroflexota bacterium | reverse complement strand
GCCGATGCCCTGCAGGATCCGCATGATGATCAGGTACCAGCCGGCCGCCGTGCCCTGCAGCCAGCTGACCGACAGCAGGATGGAGAACAGCGAGAAGATCGCGAAGCCCATGTTGAACATGCGCACCCGGCCGAACATGTCGCCGAGCCTGCCGAAGCTCACCACGAGGACGGCGGTGACCACCATGAAGCCCATCATCATCCACAGCAGCAAGGTGGTGTTGCCTGGCTGCAGCGGGTTAACGCCGATGCCGCGGAAGATGTCCGGCAGCGCGATCAGCACGATGGAGGAGTTGACGGTGACCATCAGCACGCCGAGCGTGGTGTTGGAC
>DAIDTV010000435.1 GCA_027457005.1 Chloroflexota bacterium | reverse complement strand
GTTCCTGGTCGAGCCCGGCGTTGGCCAGCACGACGCCGGTGGCGCCGCCGATGACGAAGAGGAAGATGAAGCCGATGGCCCAGAGCATCGGGGTTTTGAACTCGATGGAACCGCCCCACATGGTGGCGATCCAGGAGAACACCTTGATGCCCGTCGGCACCGCGATGACCATCGTCGCGAACACGAAATAGGCCCTCGTGTCGACCGACAGGCCCACCGTGTACATGTGGTGCGCCCAGACCAGGAAGCCGATGAAACCGATGGAAACCATGGCGTAGGCCATGCCGAGATAGCCGAACACAGGCTTCTTCGAGAACGCGGCCACGATGTGGCTGATCATGCCGAAGCCCGGCAGGATCAGGATGTAGACCTCGGGATGGCCGAAAAACCAGAACAGGTGCTGATACAGCACCGGATCACCGCCGCCCGCCGCATTGAAGAAGCTGGTGCCGAAGTGACGGTCGGCCAAGAGCATGGTGATGGCGCCCGCCAGCACCGGAAGCGACAGCAGCAGCAGGAAGGCCGTCACCAGAATCGACCACACGAACAGCGGCATCTTGTGCAGCGTCATGCCCGGTGCCCGCATGTTGAGGATCGTGGTGATGAAATTGATGGCGCCAAGGATCGAGGAGGCGCCCGCTATGTGCAGCGCGAAGATCACCAGATCCATCGCCGGCCCAGGTGATCCTGTGGTGGAGAG
>DAIDTV010000434.1 GCA_027457005.1 Chloroflexota bacterium | reverse complement strand
GAGCGTGAACGACGCGACGGCGAACCCGCCGAGCAGCACCGTGCCGATGTAGTCGTAACTGATGAACCAGTAGGCGACCGACACGACAACGGCGAAGAGGCAGCTTCGGATGAAGAGCCGGATCTCCTCGGGCACCGCCTAGTGTCCCGAATCGCTGGTCGCTGGGTGCTTGCGGATCGCCTTGGCGAGGATCTCGTCGGCGGTCTTGACCCAGGTGAAGGGACTCCCTCCGGCGTTCCACTGCGCGGTGAAAGCATCGATCATCGCGACGAGCTCCTTGACGCTCCCGAAGCTGCTGCGGTGCAGTGCCTGGCGGGTCAGGAGGCCGAACCACGTCTCGACCTGGTTCATCCAGGACGCCGAGGTCGGCGTGAAGTGGAAGGTGAAGCGCTTGTGCCCACGCAGCCAGGCCTGGACATCGGGCGTCTTGTGGGTGCTGACGTTATCGAGCACGACGTGCACCCGGCCCCTCGGATAGGTACGGGCGACGAGCCGCAGGAAGCCCAGGAAGTCCTCGGCGGTGTGGTGCTCGCGGGCCTGGGCTACACCATCGTTGCCGTGGGCGCCGTGCTGGGCGCGCTGGGCACGATCCTGGCGACCACGGGGGCGGCCCTGGGCGCGGTGGGGACCGCCATCGCCGCGCTTTTGTCGCCCATCGGCCTGGTCATCACCGCCGTGGTTGCTCTGGGCGGCTACCTGGTC
>DAIDTV010000433.1 GCA_027457005.1 Chloroflexota bacterium | reverse complement strand
GAGGAGAGGGCAATCTAGCGAATGACGCAATAGCCGATTCGGCGGCCGTATCCTGCCCCCAACGGCCTGATCGCGTCACCCGCCGGCTGGAGATCGAGACTGAAGCTCCGGGCTCCGGAGGGCGGCGGCCGCAAGTCTATCGAGGTGGTTTATTAGAGTGGCCAAGGGTCGGCTCAACTGGGGCGTCTTCTTCATCATCCTGGGCGCCGTGCCGCTCGCCTATCACCAGGGCGCACTCACGCAGTCCGCCATCAGCGACGCGTGGCGACTCTGGCCGCTCATCATCGTCGGCATCGGCGTGGGATTCATCCTGTCGCGGACTCCCGCGTACTTCGTCGGTGGTCTGATCGTGGCCGCGACGATGGGCCTGATCTTCGGGAGCCTCTTCGCCATCGGACCCAACGTCGGCTGCGAGCACGGCGGCGGCAACGTGACCAGCGTCTCGCAGTCTGGCTCCTTCAACGGCCCGTCGAGCGTGCAGCTGAACCTGCAGTGCGGGACCGCCAGCGTCACGACATCGTCCGACGGCCAGTGGCACGTCGACGCGTCCAACGACAGTGGCCACAACGCGAGCATCTCCTCCACGTCCAGCTCGGTCACGGTGTCCACCAATCAGTCGGGAGACAACTGGTTCAACAGAGGCGACGACAACTGGCGAGTGGCGCTGCCCGCTTCGAGCCAGCTCGACCTCACCTCCACGGTGGACCTCGG
>DAIDTV010000432.1 GCA_027457005.1 Chloroflexota bacterium | reverse complement strand
ATTTGACCCCTGATTCAAAAAGCGGTGGCGCTCAAGCCTTCGAGCCACGAACTGGAAGAAGAAAATTATCCCACCGGGCGCTGCATGCGCCAGATCGGTGGATAATAAGAACCTATCGAAAATTAGAATACCACATTTTAGGATAGATATTACTTAGCCCGTCCCGAACTGCCGGTCGCCGGCGTCGCCCAGGCCAGGCACGATATAACCACGTTCGTTGAGGTGGTCGTCCACGGCTGCCAGGTGAATCGGGACATCCGGATGGCGCGCCTGCAAGGCCGCAATCCCTTCCGGCGCGCCGATCAGGCCGACGAACTTGATCTTCTTGGCGCCCCAGTTCTTCAAAATATCGACCGTGGCAATGGCAGACCCGCCGGTTGCCAGCATGGGATCCAGGATCAAGCAAACGGTGACGGTCGGCATGACCGGCAGCTTGTTGTAGTACTGTACCGGTTTCAGGGTCTTTTCATCCCGGTACAGGCCAATGTGCCATACCTCGGCAGAAGACAGGATTTCCCATACCCCTTCCACCATACCCAGCCCGGAACGCAGGATGGGCACCAGGCCAACTTTTTCTTTCAAAATCGCCCCGGTTGTGGTGGTCAATGGGGTTTGCACCTCAACCGGATCGATTGACCGGTCCATGGTCGCTTCGTATGCCAGCATCCCGGCTAACTCACGCACCAGTTCCCGAAATTTTTTGGGGTTGGTTTCGAC
>DAIDTV010000431.1:433-747 GCA_027457005.1 Chloroflexota bacterium | reverse complement strand
ATGGAGCCCGTCTCCTTGGTCATGGATGTCCTATTTGGGACACTATTGCCCAGTCAAGTCCGAAGGCGGCCGTGTCCTATAAATCCGTGCGTCCGCGTGCTCCGATCGCTCGGACGAACGCGAATGGCCAACTCCAAGGTGGTGCTCGCGTACTCCGGCGGGCTGGACACGTCGGTCGCGATCCCGTGGCTTCGGGAGACGAAAGGGCTCGACGTCGTCGCGGTCACGGTAGATGTCGGCCAGCCGGTCGACCTCGAACGGGTCCGTAAGAAGGCCGTCGCCTCGGGCGCGGTCGCCGCGTACGTCGCCGATGC
>DAIDTV010000431.1:0-423 GCA_027457005.1 Chloroflexota bacterium | reverse complement strand
AACGCCCTTTACGAAGGGATCTACCCGCTCGGTACGGCGCTCGCCCGCCCGCTGATCGGCCGCCACCTCGTCGAAGTCGCCCGGCGCGAGGACGCGGCGTACGTCGCGCACGGGTGCACGGGCAAGGGGAACGACCAGGTCCGGTTCGACCTCTCGACCACGGGCCTCGCTCCCGAGCTCGGCGTGATCGCCCCGGCGCGCGAGTGGAAGATGACGCGCGAGGAGGAGATCGTTTACGCGCGCGATCACGGCGTCCCGGTCGAGGCGACCACGGCGTCCCCTTACTCGACCGACGAGAACCTGTGGGGCCGCTCCGTCGAGTGCGGGATCCTCGAGGACCCCGCGATCGAGCCCCCCGAGGAGGTCTACGCCTGGACCCGCTCGCCGTCGGTCGCTCCCGACCAGCCCGCGTACGTCACGGTC
>DAIDTV010000430.1:511-750 GCA_027457005.1 Chloroflexota bacterium | reverse complement strand
GGGCTTGTCACCGGAATAGGTCCAGGTGTTGCCCTTTATCGTCAACCGCCCAGACTGCGCCGGTCCGCCGTCAAAATTCACCGTGTAGTATTCAAAGTCTACAGTCTTGGGATTGAAAGTGTAAATCGTAAGCTGATTTACCGGTCCCGAAGGCAATTGGATCTTCTGATCGCAAACCATGGCATCCCGAAAGGCCGACCATGCGCAGCGGGTATCGCCGCTCACCTTGCCCGCGGGCA
>DAIDTV010000430.1:0-380 GCA_027457005.1 Chloroflexota bacterium | reverse complement strand
CCAGCCCGGGCACGCAAAAGAGCGCTACCGCCATCCACACCCAAACCGGCTTTCGCATTGGCGCCATCCCTTTCTGCACTCTATTCCACAGTCACGGACTTTGCCAGGTTGCGCGGCTGATCCACCTCGCACCCGCGCAGCACTCCAATGTGATAGGCCAGCAATTGCAGCGGCACCACTTCCAGAATCGAGGAGAGCAGCTCGTGCGTGTGCGGCAGCTTGATGATGTGGTCCGAGATTTCGCTGACTTCCCGATCGCCTTCAGTAACCAGCGCCAGGATCATGGCGCCGCGCGCTTTGGCTTCCTTAATATTGGAAAGCGTCCGCTCGTAGCGCAGCCGCGAATCCGCCGCTTCCCAATCGCAGGTGGCCACCACCAC
>DAIDTV010000429.1:291-780 GCA_027457005.1 Chloroflexota bacterium | reverse complement strand
ATCTGCCAGGAAGCCGCCAAGCCCATCAAGACCGCGCGCATCGAGGTCGACCGCGCAATCAACAGCTTCCAGATTGCAGCCGAAGAGAGCACGCGCATCTACGGCGAATACATCCCGCTCGACACCATCGAGTCCACCGCCGGGCGCTGGGGCCTGATGCGGCGCTTTCCCCTGGGGCCGGTCTTCGCCATCACGCCGTTTAATTTTCCGCTCAACCTTGTGGCCCACAAAGTCGCGCCGGCCGTCATGCCGCTCTCCAACGACGACGCCGGCGTGCTGGTGGCCGACGACCGCATCAAGCTGCTCACCTTCACCGGCAGCGCGGCTGTGGGATGGCAGCTCAAAAGCCGCGCCGCCAAGAAGCGCGTCGTGCTGGAGCTGGGCGGCAACGCCGGCGTCATCGTCCACAGCGATGCCGACCTGAAATACGCCGTCCATCGCTGCGTCGCCGGCGGCTTTTCTTACGGCGGCCAGACGTGCATCTCCGTG
>DAIDTV010000429.1:0-269 GCA_027457005.1 Chloroflexota bacterium | reverse complement strand
AACGCAACGGTTCCATGGTAGAGCCCACCGTGCTCACCGGCACCGCTCCTAACATGCGCGTGAATTGCGCTGAGGCCTTCGGCCCGGTCGTTACGGTGGAGCGTTACGAAACTTTCGAGGAGGCGCTGAGCATGGTGAACAACTCCGTCTACGGCCTGCAGGCAGGATTGCTCACCCACGACGCGCAGCTTATCCAGACTGCCTTTGACGAGCTGGAAGTGGGCAGCCTCATCGTCGGTGACGTGCCCAGCTTCCGCCTCGACCAGATG
>DAIDTV010000428.1 GCA_027457005.1 Chloroflexota bacterium | reverse complement strand
ATAGAAGGGCCGCCAATATCGGTGTTCTCAATGAGATGGCCGAAAGGGACACCGGGCTGGGCAGCAGTTTTCTCAAAGGCGTAAAGGTTGACCACCACCATGTCAATGGGCTGTATGCCGTGGGTGGAGACGGCGAGCTCGTGCTCGGGGTTGCCGCGAATGTAAAGCAGCCCGCCATGCACGTGGGGATGCAGGGTTTTCACGCGGCCGTCGAGCATCTCAGGAAAACCGGTGAGGTCGCTGACATCCTGCACGCCGAGCCCTGCTGCGCGCAGCGCCCGCGCGGTGCCGCCGGTGGAGACCAGTTCGACGCCAAAGCCGGCGAGGACCTTGGCAAACTCAACCAGTCCGGTTTTGTCGGTGACGCTCAATAGCGCGCGGCGAATGCGTTTTTCCGTACTCACAGTCTTGCTCCTTGTGGCCTTCAGGCCGCTGGATGCGGCACACTGCCATTGAGGCTGCGCGGAAGACCATAGAACAGACTACAACCAAAATCCGGCTCGCATAGCGGGACGGGGGAACCACGGCTGCGGGGAGCTGGCCGCAAGTCGCGATTTACACATTGAAAATGCAGTACGATTGAAGATATGGGCACCCATCCCCCCGTTCCAGAACCGGAGATACTGCCTCCGGGGCCAGGCTACAGTGTGCCGCCGCAGCCAGTGCGCCGACGGCCTCGGTGGGCCTTGTCGCCGGCGACCTATCTGCTGGTGGGGATCAACTGCCTGGTGTTTCTGGCGATGACGGCGCGGGGCGTGAGCGTGGGCAGTCCCACCGCCGACCAAC
>DAIDTV010000427.1 GCA_027457005.1 Chloroflexota bacterium | reverse complement strand
GCGTACTCGCTCACCGCCGACGCGGCGCGCCCGGCGGCCGACTCGATGCGCCGGAGGGCCGGGCTGCCCGCCGGCCAGGTGCGGGCCGCCGCCCCCACCACCTCGTCGAGTAGCGCCGGCATCTCGGCCGCGGATTCCAGGTCGATCTCGCTCCAGATGCGCACCGGGTGCGCCGCCAGCCGGGTGCGGTGCTGCGCCAGCGACTCCGGCACGGCCTCCAGCCGGGATGCGATCGAATCGAGCCGGTCCGACAACGGGGCGAAGTCGCGAGCGAAAATCGAGAAGACCGCGTCGCCGACCTCCTCCACGGCACTCGAGCGCCGCTCCCAGGTCCGTTCCTCCTCGAGGTCGAACAGGCTGAACCGGCTGTTGTGCAGCGCCAGCTCGCGCTCGAAGCGCGCCCCGTCCGAGAGCCCGGCGGCGTCGAGCGCCTGCACGTCCGCCATGAACCGGCGCTCGTGCGCGATCCGGTCGACGATGGCGTCCCGGCTCCCGTCGCCCATGCGATGGTCCTCGGAGTGGATGCCAATGAAGGTCGCGAAGACCGGCATGGACCGGACCAGGTACGCAAAGTGATCGTCGACGAGCGCCCGGAAGCGCGCGTCCAGGGGCTGGCTCATCTCACTCCGTTGCATCTCTCCGGGCCGCAGGACGACGCCCGGCTCCTCGCTGTTCAGCCGGCCGGGGGGGCCGGCCGGGGCGCCGCGCCGCATTCGGCCAGCGCGGCCCGGCAGGCCGCGATGACACGCTCCACGTCCGCCTCGCCAACGCCGTAGTGGGTCACCGCCCGGATCGTGTCGTGCG
>DAIDTV010000426.1 GCA_027457005.1 Chloroflexota bacterium | reverse complement strand
CACCACCTCGGCCCGGCCCACCAGGATCGCGACGACGCCCCAGGCGATCGGCCACAGCGCCTCGGCGAGGTGACCCACCGGGATCGCGATCCCGACCAGCAGGAACACCAGGGCGGTGAGGAGGAACGCGAGGAACTCCCACACCACGTCGATCGCGTCCTGCACCCGCTGGCTCAGGCCGACCCGGCGGCCGTAGGACCCCAGCACGATCCCGGCCGTGACGGTCGCGATGATGCCGGACATGCCGAGCTGGTCGGCGACGAGGTACGTCCCATAGGCGGCAACCATCGTCAGGGTGAGCTCCACGAGGTGGTCCTCGACCGTGGCCGCCAGGCGCGAGATCACGAAGCCCGACACGGCGCCCACCACCACGCTCCCGACGGTGACGCCGACGAACTGGACGGCCGCCTGCCCCGGGTCCATGGCGCCCTGCGTGGCGGCGACGGCGATCGTGAACGCGACGATGCCGGTCCCGTCGTTGAGGAGGCTCTCGGCCTCCACCATCGTGGCCAGGCGGGCCGGCGCGTGGAGGCGCCGGATGCTCGTGGTCACCGCGGCCGGGTCGGTGGCGGAGACCATCGCGCCCACCACGAAGGACGGCCCCATCGCCAGGCCCGTCGCGAAATGCAGCACGACCGCCACGAATCCGGCCACCACGAGCACGCCGGGGACGGCTAGCAGCAGGACGCCTCCCAGCGCCCGCAGCAGCTCCGGCTGGTCGAGGGAATAGGCGGCCTCGAACACGAGCCCGGGGAGCAGCACCAGCAGGACCAGCTGGGGGCTCACCTGCAGGTGGACCGGCGGGGCGGCGAGCGAGACCGCGACGCCGAA
>DAIDTV010000425.1 GCA_027457005.1 Chloroflexota bacterium | reverse complement strand
AACTAGCACTGAGGTCGCTATGCCGGATATTCAGCGCAGAAAGACGGTTACCGTCAGGATTGGGCAGGTTCGCGTAGGGTGGGAGGTTCCGGTTGTCGTGCAGTCGATGACCAACACCGACACAGCGGACGTAGCCGGCACCATCGAGCAGGTTGCCGCCCTGGCGCTGGCCGGGTCGGAGATTGTCCGCGTCACCGTCAACAACGAAGAGGCTGCCGCCGCCGTTCCTCACATCGTAGAAGGGCTGGAGAAGCGCGGCCTGCGCGTGCCCATCGTCGGCGACTTCCACTACAACGGACATCTGCTGCTGAAGAAGTTTCCCGCCACGGCGCGGGCGCTGGCCAAGTACCGCATCAACCCAGGCAACGCATCCATCGGCAAGAAGGACAACGACAATTTTCAGGTCATGGTGGAGTGCGCGGTCGAGAACCACAAGCCTGTACGCATCGGCGTGAACTGGGGTTCGCTGGACCAGGCCCTGCTAACCCGGATGATGGACGAGAACTCGAAGAGCGCCGCTCCGCTGGCCGCGCGGGACGTGATGATGGAGGCGATGGTCGTCTCCGCGCTGGACAACGCCGCGGCGGCAGAGCGCTACGGACTGCGGCGCGACCAGATTGTCCTGAGCGCGAAGGTCTCCGGCGTGCGCGACCTCGTCGACGTGTATCACCGGCTGGCGGCGCAGTGCGACTACCCGCTCCACCTTGGCCTCACCGAGGCCGGCATGGGCAGCAAGGGCATCGTCGCGTCGACGGCGGCATTGGCCGTGCTGCTGCAGGAGGGCATCGGCGACACCATCCGCGTGTCCTTGACGCCCGAGCCGAACGGCGACCGTACCAAGG
>DAIDTV010000424.1 GCA_027457005.1 Chloroflexota bacterium | reverse complement strand
GTCGTGGCTGTCGGCTGGGTGCAGCGTGTCCGTCCTCGTGGCCATGCCTGACTGTATACCTGGGGCGGGCCCGGTGAGGAGGTCGTCCAGGAGGCGACGGACCAGCCCTGCGGCGTCCGCGACTGCGCCTTCCGCGACCCGGCCGGCAACCTGATCCGGGTCAATCAGCCCCGCGGCTGACTTCGACCCCGCCTGCGGGGGCCGGGGTGCAGGCTGTTTGGCTACAATCACGCCACCCCTCGAGCGATGCGGCAGGAGCGTTCGAACGTGCGCGCGGTCCACATTCCCAAGAACCAGTTGATGCTCATCGCCGGCCTGGTCTGGTGCGCGGCGGGCGGGATGGTATCCGTGATCGGGCTGCCGCTGGAGTTCGGGCTGGCGCCCGCGCACCTGGTCCTCATCCCGCTCGCCGTGGTGATCTTCCTCGTGTTCTACGTCTTCGTCTTCTCCCCTCTCGTCCGGAAGCACACCGATCGAATCCGCGCGCGGGCGGAGGATCGGCTCCCCTTCTGGCACTTCTTCAACGCGTCGTCCTGGGCGGTGATGGTCGTGATGATGGGCGGCGGCATGGCCCTCCGCCTCTCGCACCTGATGCCGGACTGGATGATCGCCTTCTTCTACAGCGGGCTCGGCGTGGCGCTCTTCCTCTGTGGCGTCCGCTTCATCGGCGTCTTCGCGCGCAAGGACGTGATGACCCTTGCCCCCGAGCGGCTCAGCTCCCCGTCCTGACGGTCCGGCACCGCGGGCGACGCTCCGGGCGGTGGGCATCACCCGGGTCCCGGTCGTGCCCCCCGGGGCCGGTCAGCCCGCGTCGGCTTGCGCCGCGCTCGTCCGGGCCGGCCGC
>DAIDTV010000423.1:562-870 GCA_027457005.1 Chloroflexota bacterium | reverse complement strand
CCCACATTCCCGAATTCGCCGCGTCGTTGCATGCGCTCGGCTGTCCGCTGGTGCTCGACGATTTCCGTCTGCGCAGCGCATGCTTCGAGCTTCTGCGGCTCCCCGGCGTGCAAATGATCAAATTGTCGCGGACGATAACGGCGCAGATGCGCACCGACAAAGTGTCGCAAGCGTCGATCGCGGCGCTCGTTCAGATGGCGCGCGTCCTCGGCATGCACACGGTCGCGATGGGCATCGAGTCCACGACCGATCACGCCTGGCTGAGCGCTCTCGGCGTCGATTTCGTCCAGTCATACAGCCTCGCGCGG
>DAIDTV010000423.1:316-552 GCA_027457005.1 Chloroflexota bacterium | reverse complement strand
CTCGCAAGCCGGGATTGACCGGGGGGAACGGGATCGCGGCATGGGAAAACTTTAAGTCATCCCGCAAATAAAAAGAGGCCCCAAAGGCAGGCCCTAATTATTTCTGGCGGAGAGGGTGGGATTCGAACCCACGGAGGCGCCGATAGAAATCCGTAAGTTCATGAAGAAACTGCGGCTATGCGTCCCCTGTAGACCCCTCCTCTCCCCGCTTTTGGCAGTAGATTTGGCAGTAGGTT
>DAIDTV010000423.1:0-257 GCA_027457005.1 Chloroflexota bacterium | reverse complement strand
CAGCGCGATCGAGAAGCCTCTCGCACGCGGGGCCGACCCCCGCGCTTTCCGTTAATCCGGGAGCTGGACGCCTTGCGCGCAGAAGTACGCGAGCCGGCATAACGCGCCAGCTCGCTCATCCAGGCCTTCGAACCAAACACTCCCGCTGCGAGTCCAGCGACGCTCAGGTCCGCATCCAGCGCCTCCCAATGCAGTCCGGTGCCTAATGGCGTCAACTCCACTCTCCCAAGCTGCGAGGCCGTGGCGTTCTCCAAACC
>DAIDTV010000422.1 GCA_027457005.1 Chloroflexota bacterium | reverse complement strand
CGCGCTCGCCGCCCGCGGGATCAGCATCCGGCACATCGCGGGCCACACCGCGGGCCGGCAGATGTGCGCAACCGTTGCTACCGACGACGACGAGGCCACGCGGGACGTCCTGCGCAGCATGTGCGTCCCGTTCGTGGAAGGTGACGCCCTGCACGTGGAGATCGAGGACGTCCCGGGCAGCCTGGCCGATCTCGCGGAGCGACTCGGCCGGGCCGGCGTCAACATCAGCGGCATCATGATCGAAGGTCGGCGGGGAACCGTCTGCGAGGTCGCCGTCACCGTCGACGACGAGGCGCGGGCCCGCGAGGTTCTCGGCCTGCCCGGGGTCACGGTGTTGACCCATGCACGCTGAGCAGGTGACGGCCCTGCCGGCAGAGGCAGGGGCGGTCGCGCCGGCACATCGGGTCGAAGACGGCCCGGTCGTGTCGACCTGCCAGGAGGCGGTGGTCGAGCGCCGGATCCTGAACCACGAGCATCGCGAGATCGAGCATCTCGTGGGGCGGATCGAGGCCACCGCGGAGATGGCCGGCAACCTCGCGGCCGGCGACCTCCTGAGCGCCGTTCGCAGCCTCCTCGACGCGATGGAGACGACACTGGTCAAGCATCTCGATTGGGAAGATGGCCACTGCTTCCCGGAGATGGATCGCCTGGCGGCGACCCCGTGGGCGACGCGGCTGCTGCGGATCCAGCACGAACAGGTGCGCCAGGGCCTGGAGCGCCTCGAGGCAGACTGGCGGGCCCTGCAAACGGAGCCGACACATCGCCGGCTGGTCGAGTTGCGGGGGCACCTCTACGGCCTCCACGCGCAGATGAGCTCGCATCTCGAGCAGGATGAGGTGGTCGTCATGCCGTTCCTCGAGACGGGGAGTGGCACGGCGGGGGCCGGGTCACAGGCGCGGAC
>DAIDTV010000421.1:368-917 GCA_027457005.1 Chloroflexota bacterium | reverse complement strand
GTATTAGCCACCCTTTCGGGCAGTTATTCCCCACTTCGGGGCAGGTCACCTACGCGTTACTCAGCCGTCCGCCACTATCAGTCGAGCAAGCCCGACTGACCGTTCGACTTGCATGTCTCATGCACGCCGCCAGCGTTTATCCTGAGCCAGGATCAAACTCTCCGAACAAACCGACTTGCGTCGGTAACGACCTTGCGGTCGTATAGGTCCGAGGGTTATTCCCGCTCTTTCCTTACCGGATTTCCTGCCACTCTTCACTTGTTAAGGTGCCCGCGATTGACGCGACCGCGCCAGGCGCAACGCTCCAATGATGGGGGCGAACCCCATCACTGTCAAGCGAGGGAACCGGGAGCGGCCCGCTCGCCGACGGTCTTCAAACCGCCGGACCAGGGCGCGAGGCGGAATATTAGGGTGCCTCAACGAACCTGTCAAACGGGACCCAATTCGGCCCGCCGCCACGCTCGGGGTCCGCCCGAAGCCCGCATCAGGCGCTTCTGATCCCGGTCTCCCGCCGAGCCGGAAACGCACCGGCGCCGACCCGGTGGGAGC
>DAIDTV010000421.1:0-358 GCA_027457005.1 Chloroflexota bacterium | reverse complement strand
TGTGGACAGCGGTAGATGGCCTCTACGTGCGGCCGGCGTCAGGCCGCCGCTGCCGGGCGACCCGCCGGAGCCGAGCGAATCAGAGCGGGCTGCTCTCCACCAGCAGGAGCCCGACCGAAGCCGAGATCCAGCACAGAGCGACCAGCTCGAACGAAGGTGTGGCTCCCGCCAGAGCGACGGCCACGACGTACACGATCGCCCCCACGACGCCGGCGACGAGGAGCTTGGATAGCCGGAGAAGGATCTCGTTGATGAGGTTGCTCATCGTTCACTCCCGAGTCGTCCGCTGATCGATCTGAACGGCGCCGCCGGCGTCAAATGGCCCGCCTTCCCTGAAGTGCCCGGATGAGGGTTACCT
>DAIDTV010000420.1 GCA_027457005.1 Chloroflexota bacterium | reverse complement strand
CACCTACGAGGCGGTCCAGGCCATGACCGACGCGGGGATCGGCCAGTCCACCTGTATCGGGATCGGGGGTGACCCGATCATCGGGACGACCTTCCTCGATGTCCTGCAGCTCTTCGCCGCGGACCCCGAGACCGAGGCGATCGTGCTGATCGGCGAGATCGGGGGCAGCGCCGAGGAGGAGGCGGCGGCCTGGGCGGCCGAGCACCTGCGCGACGTGCCCAAGGCGGCCTTCATCGCCGGCCGCACCGCACCCGAGGGCAAGCGGATGGGGCACGCGGGCGCGATCATCAGCGGTGGGTCGGGAACGGCCGCGGCGAAGGTCGCGGCGCTCGAGGCGGCAGGGTTCCGCGTGGCCGAGACACCCGGTCAGATCGCGCAGCTGCTGATCGAGCAGGGCGTGCGCGCCGGGACAGCGGCGGTGCGCTGAGGGTCGGCCTGGGGGCTCTGCGTGCCGGGCGGGCTCTGCCCGCCGGGGGTCCTACCCGCCGGCCACCGGCGTGCCTCCCTCGCCATACAGCGCGGCCCAGGCTGGCCCACCGGGCTCCTCGATCAGCTCGACCAGGACGCCGTGGCAGCTGCGGGGATGCACGAAGGCGACCGGCCCCTCCGCGCCGCGGCGCGCCGCGTGGTCGATGAGCTCGACCCCCGCCGCCTCCATCTGCGCGAGCGCCCGGGCCACGTCGGGCACCTCGAAGCAGACGTGGTGGAAGCCCTCGCCCCGGCTCTCCAGGAAGCGCGCGACGCCGGTCGACGGGTCGATGGGTTCGACGAGCTCGATCCGGCTCGGCCCGACCGGGAGGAAGGCGATGCGCACCCCATCGGACGGGATCGGAACGACCGAGTCGAGCGCCAGCCCGAGCGTGTCGTGGTAGAAGCGGAGTGCGTCGTCCATGTCGCGCACCACCACCGCGACGTGGTGGATGGAGCGGAGGCCGTG
>DAIDTV010000419.1 GCA_027457005.1 Chloroflexota bacterium | reverse complement strand
GTGTCGTGGTAGAAGCGGAGTGCGTCGTCCATGTCGCGCACCACCACCGCGACGTGGTGGATGGCGCGGAGGCCGTGACGCTCGACCACCTCGTGCGGGATCATGCCCCCTCCCCTGGGTCCGGGACCGTCCTGCGGCACCGGCTCAGATCGTGATGGACTCGCGGTGCTCGCCCCACGCGGCACGCAGGACGTCGCTCATCTCGCCGAGCGTCGCCCCGGCATGCACGGCCTGGATCAGCCCCGGGACGAGGTTCTCGTCCGTGCGCGCGATCTCCGCCAGCCGGTTGAGCGCACGCTCCCAGGCCACGGCGTCGCGCTCCGCCCGCACACGGCGGACCCGCTCGACCTGGTGCCGTTCCTCGGCCGGGTCGATGCGCTGGAGGGGCGGCGCGGGCACCGGATCGTCCACGAAGCGGTTGACCCCCACGACGATCTCGTCGCCCGATTCGACCGCCCGCTGCCGCCGGTAGGCGGACTCCTGGATCTGGCGCTGCTGGTAGCCGGTCTCGATCGCGGCGAGCGTCCCGCCCAGAGCGTCGATCTCGTCGAGATACGCCGTTGCCGCGCGCTCCAGCTCGTCGGTGAGCGCCTCCACGTAGTAGCTGCCCGCCAGCGGGTCCGGTGTCTCGGTCACGCCGGCCTCGTGGGCCAGGATCTGCTGGGTCCGCAGCGCCAGCCGCGCCGACTCCTCGGTGGGGAGCGCGAGGGCCTCGTCTCGCGCGTTGGTGTGCAGGCTCTGGGTGCCCCCGAGCACAGCGGCGAGCGCCTGGAGCGTGGTGCGCACCACGTTGTTGTCGATCGCCTGGGCGGTGAGGCTGCTCCCGGCGGTCTGGGTGTGGAAGCGGCACATCATCGACCGATCGCTGCGGGCCCCGAAGCGATCCCGCATGATGCGCGCCCACATGCGCCGCGCTGCCCGGAACTTGGCGACCTCCT
>DAIDTV010000418.1:349-957 GCA_027457005.1 Chloroflexota bacterium | reverse complement strand
CAAGACCGTCGATCCGGCGGCGCGGCCGGCGGCCCTGAACGCCCTCGAACAGTACCTCTCGACGACCGTCCCGATCCTTCCGCTGGCATATCGGGAGTACGACCTGGTCGTCAGCAGCCACGTCCAGAAGCTGCTTTCCAATGACATTTCGGATCCATCGGGTCGTTATTGGGATGTGATAGACTGGCGCCTCGCCAGCGACCGGTAGCACCGGCCGTTGTGTGCGCCGGTTTCAGGAGCCAGTGGCCGCAAGGCTGTAGGGGTTCAAATCCCCTCCTCGGCACCAGGCAACTCGGGTGCAGCGACGTGGAAGCCGTCGCAAACGGTTTTCGTGCCCAGGTGGCGGAATTGGTATACGCGTACGTTTGAGGGGCGTATGGAGCAATCCATCCGGGTTCAAGTCCCGGCCTGGGCACCACCTCCGCTGAACAAGCAGGCCGCGAGGGTCGCGCCGTCCCCAGCAGCCGGCCCCTCCACCGCGGCTCTCTGGGGCGGTTAGCTCAGCGGTTAGAGCGCCTCGTTTACACCGAGGAAGTCGGGGGTTCGAGCCCCTCACCGCCCACCACATTCTGAGCACGAATGAGGCACCCGAGAGCCCTGTCCAGGAC
>DAIDTV010000418.1:0-339 GCA_027457005.1 Chloroflexota bacterium | reverse complement strand
GGATCTCGCCAGTGTCGAGAGCGACGACGGTGACCTCTCGCTCATCGGCGATGGCCAGGACGCGACGGCGGGCATGGCTGGCTCCAACTTTGAGGTGATAGAGCCGGCCACCGCGCCGCAGGGTCATCGCGCCCTTGCTGTCGGTGATGTCGTAACGGAGCCGGAAGTGGCCCCTGCCGGCTTCCGACGGCCGCGCCTTCGGTATCGCCCGGTAGGCCTCACCCGGTGTCGCCCGGCCGACCGCCCGGTGCGGACGCTGCTCGTTGTAGGCGAGGCGGAAGGTGTCGAGCTGGCTCTGAAGCCCGGCGAGGTTGCTCGCTTCCGGCCGCCGGCCCAGGT
>DAIDTV010000417.1 GCA_027457005.1 Chloroflexota bacterium | reverse complement strand
GGCAATGGCGGCCTCGACGGCCTTGGCAACGTCACCGCCCAGGCCTTCCGCGAAGAACTCCTTCGGCAACCCGATGCGCAGGCCGTTCAACGGCTTGTTCAAGTCGCGGGCGTAGTCTTCCTTTTCGCGTTGCAGCGAAGTGGAGTCACGCTCGTAGAATCCGGCCATGGTGTTGAGCAAAAGCGCGAGGTCTTCCGCGCTGCGCCCCATAGGACCGGCCTGATCGAGGCTGGAGGCAAAGGCGATCATGCCGTAGCGCGACACCACGCCGTATGTGGGCTTCAAGCCGGAAATGCCGCATAGCGCAGCCGGCTGGCGGATGGAGCCACCGGTGTCGGTACCCGTCGCCGCCGCGCACAGGCGTGCCGCCACGGCCGCAGCCGTCCCGCCCGAAGAGCCGCCGGGCACGCGAGACAAGTCCCACGGGTTTTTTACAGTACCGTAATGCGAAGTTTCATTCGACGAGCCCATGGCGAACTCGTCCATGTTGGTCTTGCCGAGGTTCACCGCTCCGGCGTTGTTGAATTGCGCAATGACATGCGCATCGTAGGGTGAGACGAAGTTGTGCAGCATCTTCGAGCCGCAGGTGGTCAACCAGCCCTTGGCGCAGAAGATATCCTTCTGTGCAACAGGGATACCGGTCAGCGGATCGGCCTTGCCGGCAGCAAGACGGGCATCGGCCGCACGCGCCTGGGCCAGCGAAATTTCCGGATTCAGCGATACGATCGAGGTAGCTTTGGGTCAGCTCGACGCTGGAGATCTTTTTGGCGCGCAGGGCCGCGCCCAGTTGTGTGAGGCTGGAATTGATCATGGCGGTTTACTCGATGACCTGCGGAACCAGGTACAGGCCGTTTTCCACCTGTGGGGCAATGGCTTGAAAAGCCTCGCGCTGATTGGCTTCGGTGACTTTGTCGTCGCGCAGGCGTTGCGCCAAGTCCTGGGCGTGGGACATTGGTTCTATG
>DAIDTV010000416.1 GCA_027457005.1 Chloroflexota bacterium | reverse complement strand
ACTGCGGCGGCCCGGCGCGGTCCGGGCACCGGGCCCTCGTCGCCCGGTCGGGGCACCGGGCCCCTCGTCGCCCGGAAGCTCACGCTCGTGCACGCCAGGCGTACAGGCGCGTGCCCGGCACATCGCACCACACGAGCCCGGGGTCGCGTGGCGGCGCCTCGTCGGCGGCGAGCGCCCGCGTCCATCCCCGGGAGGAACCCGGGAAGCGGGTTGCGAACACCTCCGGGTAGCGCCCGACGAGTGTCCGGTTGCGCCGCGTCGCACGGACCACCCAGCACCCGCGAACCTGTGGGTCGCGTTCCGGCCAGACGGCCACGGAGGCGGACCGGATGTCTGCAAGCTTCCGGTCGAACGATCGGGCAGACGCCCCGATGTCCGTGATGGTGTTCCAGCACTCGACCAGCACGAGCATCGCCCGCCGCTCGTCGCGAAGGCAGACGTCAGCCGAGAGCGCAGGGTCGCCGGGACGCGTGGGCAACTCGAACGATCGGCCCCGGCCCGCGTTTCGTGCGAGGCGCAGGATCAGCTCCTGCACCAGGAGATGGCCCGCGTCGACCGGCTCGTCGTGCGGATCGCGCGAGAACCGCACGCTGAGCTGCCGATCCAGCGCGACGGCGAGCCGCTCCCAGGTCGCAAGCGACAGCGGGCCGCCGAGCCCGCGCTCGATCTCGCTGACACCCGACTGGCTCATCCCCGCTCGGGACGCCAGCTGGCGCTGGGTCCAGTGACGACGCACCCGGGAGCCGCGAACGTCCGCCCCGAGCTCGGCCAGCAGTGCCCTCTCGCGACGAGCGGCCTCGGCGAACACGTGGCTGACCCTGGGCCTCGTCATATCCCCCACAGCATTGCCGGGTGCGCTTACGGGCGACTTACCGCCTGCAGGGGATGAGCTGGGCCGGATCATGCGCTCGCTGCCCGTCCGCCGAGCGCCGCCGGCTGCCCGCCTGCGCACTGCCGGCCGTCTCCGGGGAGGGGGCGGCGGCACGCGCCGCTGGCCTCGGGCCCATTGCCGGGCGTGGGGCAAGGGCTGTCCTCCCG
>DAIDTV010000415.1 GCA_027457005.1 Chloroflexota bacterium | reverse complement strand
CCTTGGGCGAGCAGGTCGAGCAGCTCGATCCGTCGGCCGTTCGCGAGCGCGTGGCCCACCCGCGCGAACTGCTCGTTGAGGGCGTCCTTGGCGGCCCGGTCATGGCTCGGGGGTGTCGGGTGAGCCGGTTGATCCGCGGGCACCATAGTCTCCTCCATGGATAAACAGAACGTGCATATACTACCGCCCATGGATCCGTTCGACGACGCCGCAGCGCCGCCCGCCGCCACGACCGTGCGGCCCAACGTCGATCCCGGGCTCGCGGCCGACCACGCCGGGCCAGCCGTCCCGTCCATGCCACGCCTGGGACTCGCGGCTAACCTCGGCCAGTTCATCCTGCTGCGCGCGGTGCAGGCGTTGGTGGGTGGCGTGCTGGGCCAGGAGCGCACGATCCTGCCGCTCATCGCCACGCGCATCTTCGCCCTGCAGGCGGCCAGCGTGGCCCTCACCTTCATCGTCGCCTTCGGGGTCGTCAAGGCGATCACGAACTTCGCAGCAGGCGTCCTCGCCGACCGGGTGGGGCGCAAGCCGCTCCTCGTGGCCGGCTGGCTGGCCGGCGTGCCGGTGCCGCTGTTGCTCATCTGGGCCCCCAGCTGGGGTTGGGTGATCGTGGCGAACGTGCTGCTCGCGCTCAACCAGGGCCTCGCCTGGACCAACCTCGTGAATGCCATGGTCGACGTCGCGGGGCCGGCGCGGCGCGGGCTCGCGGTCGGCTTGAACGAATGGGCGGGCTACAGCGGCGTGGCGCTGACCGCGGTCGCTACCGGCTTCATCGCGCAGCAGGCGGGCCTGCGCCCGGCACCCTTCTTCCTCGGCATCGCCTACGTCGGGCTCGGCCTGGCGCTCTCCGTGTTCGTGGTGCGCGAAACGCACGGCCATGCCCGCCACGAGGGGCGCGCGCGGACCGCCGTGACCGGGGAATCGGAGCACGCCCTGCCGTTGCGCCGCGTCGTGGTCCTGGTCAGCCTGCGCGAGCGCGCCCTCTCCGTCTGCAGCGGGGCGGGCCTGGTGACGAACCTGAAAGACGGCATGGCCTGGGGCCTGCTG
>DAIDTV010000414.1:451-1061 GCA_027457005.1 Chloroflexota bacterium | reverse complement strand
CTGGTACACTGCCTTGGGCAGAATGAGAACATGAAGACCCTCGCCTGCAGCGTGTGGTAGATCGGAGGAGACAAGGACAGCTGCGACGACCAGGTGGAGCGGATGGGTGCATGCGTCTGCCAGCTACTTTTGGCTTTCCTTGCACATTTTCTTACCTGCCTCGTCCTCGGCAGTCGCGGCAACCGACTCGATTGGATCCTTGGCGTAAAACCATTGCGAAAGACACAGTGAAATCTGCTGGAAGACACACTCGAAGAACTTCTTACGAAGGGATCACGGTACTTAGAACATAGGCCTGATCCCGCCAACTTGAACCATCGGATAATTGGGATATGCGCCCGATCGGGGAAAGTGATAAGGCGATCACCAATGTATAGAATATCTGGTAATTTGCGGCGATTTCAGGTCAAATGCGCCGGTATGAAAGACCACTTGTATGGTACCGAGGAGAGGACTTGAACCTCCACGGGGTTACCCCCACTAGCACCTGAAGCTAGCGCGTCTACCAGTTCCGCCACCTCGGCATCGGACTGATCCCACGGCAGGCCATGGGATCAGGTTAGGCGGCGCACTCTACCGAGAGAAGAAATTCATGTCAAACCATGTGCCC
>DAIDTV010000414.1:0-441 GCA_027457005.1 Chloroflexota bacterium | reverse complement strand
AAAGCGCCGGTTGATCCAATGGCCGAACGCGAAGCGGTCAAATACGAGTTTCCCGTTCACAGCCGCGAGGTTGTGCTGGCGCATCTTGCGCAGCGTGGTGAGCCACTGTCGCTCAAGTTTCTTGCGAGCGAACTCGGAGTCGAAGGTGAGCGCGACATCGAGTCATTTGGACGGCGTCTGCGCGCCATGGAAAGGGATGGACAGCTGCTGAAAAATCGCCGCGGCCGTTACGGCCTGCTGCAGAAGATGGACATGGTGCGCGGGCGTGTCATCGGCCACCCCGATGGTTTCGGCTTCCTGGTGCCTGACGAGGGCGGCGTGGATTTGTTCTTGCCGCCGAAGGAGATGCGTGGCGTGCTGCACGGAGACCGGGTGGTGGTGCGCGTGGCCGGCGTCGATAACCGGGGACGCAGAGAAGGAACAGTCGTCGAAGTGCTGGAG
>DAIDTV010000413.1 GCA_027457005.1 Chloroflexota bacterium | reverse complement strand
TTGCGGATCATGCGAATGCGTCGGAGGTTGTTGGCCAGCGCATCGACGGCGCCATGTGACGTGCGATAAAGGTCGAGGTGCTGCACGTGCACGCGAGGAGCGGGCTCGAAGAACGGCTTCTGGGCTGGGCCCGCCAGGGTCAGCAGAAGGACCACGTCCCATCCCCTCTCGACCCATGCGCCGGTCAGGAGCGTCATGATCCGCTCCGCACCGCCCGCCTCGAGCGAGCCGGTAACCGCTGTGACCCGGAAAGGCCGCACGCGCACATCGCGAGAACCCGCCATTCCTGGAGACCTCCGAATTGGCGCGCCACGACGTCCTCGGCGCTGCATTCGCCGGCTTGGGTGGGCCGGCCCCGCCTGCGGCCCGCTCGACCTGGACGGGCTGACATGGACCCGTTGAAGCCGAAGATTCACGCCTGCGGCGTGTAGGCAATTCTCACCGAACGCGTCCAGGCGCGCCCACGGCTGGCCGGACGTCGCCCATCGGGTCGGCCACGTCCCGCTTCTCCAGCGGCTGGCCCTGTTGATGCCTCTGGAGCGACGCTGCCCGATGGACGAGCAGCCCCGGGCGCGAGGCGCCTGACGTCAGGGATACACCACGCCCGTGCAGTTGCTGAACTTCGCCTGGCCTCCCGAGAGGAGGGGCTGCGTGTTCCCGGTCACGGTCACGCCATCGACGTTGGCGAAGTAGAGCGCCGGCCCCGCGGCAGCCATCGTGGTGGTGTTGTTGGTGAAGGCGATGTTCTGCTGGCGAGCGGCCGTCACATACGTATTCAGCCCTCGCGGAGAGCCGTCGTAGCCCTCATGGGGATTGCCGGTCACCGTGTTGCCGGTCACCGTCACGTCATGGACGGTCGAGCCGGCGGCACCGTTGGCGGCGAAGAGGAAGCCGACATACGTCGTGGACAGGCCGTAGCTGCCCACCGCGTTGTTCCGGAACGTGTCGAAGGTGTTCACTTCCCAGGCATAGTCGGGCTCGACGTTGAAGACGTGCAGGCCGACCTTGGCGAAGCTGTTGTGCTCGACCGTGACGTGGGAGCCGGCCACGACGGCGATCCCGCTC
>DAIDTV010000412.1 GCA_027457005.1 Chloroflexota bacterium | reverse complement strand
CTGCAGGAGGCGCGCGAGGGGCGCCGCGCTGGCGATGATGGCCAACGAGATGGCCAGCGTCAGCAGGCCGCCGTCGATGACGCGTTGCCGCGGCAGGTACCTGCCGTAGACGTTGAGGGCGAGGATGCCGATCACGACGCCGATGCCGAGGGGCAGGACCACCACCACGAAGTCGGTCGCGCTGAGCCCGAGCACGGAGGTGGCGAAGGAGGGACCGAGTGCGCCGAGGACGCCGATGAGCGATGCGGCAACCGTGAGGTAGGCGAGCGACCAGCGGATGCCCGGGTTGCTGCGGATGTAGTCGAGGCCCTCGCGGAGTTGGGAGAACGTCTGAGCCACGGCGGTCCCGGCGCCACCGACCGTCCCGGCGGCGCCCACTGCGCTGCGCCCGGCCGGTGAGGCCGGCAGGGTCACGGTCAGCACCGCGGCCCCCAGGTACAGCCCGCCGACGATGGCGATCAGCGAAGGGGCGCCGGCGAGGCTGACCAGGATCGGACCGAGGAGGGCGAACCCGAGGGCGATCGAGCCGTTCAGCGTGATCATGAACAGCGTGTTCGCCTGCAGGAGCTGGTCCCGCTCGACGAGCTCGGGGATCATGGCGGCCTCGGCGGGCGCGAAGAACGTCGTGACCGTGGAGACGACGATGTTCAGCAGGTAGACCAGGAGCACGTTCGAGCTCACCAGCACCATCGCGAGAAAGGCGAGCCCGCGCAGGATGTTGGTGAGGATGAGGATCGTGCGACGGTCGAACCGGTCGACCAGGACCCCCGCCACCGCCCCGAAGATGACACCCGGGACCAGGAACGTCAGGATCAGCAGGCTGGTGGCCGAGGTCAGGCGAGTCTCGGTGAACACCAGCAC
Source organism: Chloroflexota bacterium (assembly GCA_027457005.1). Taxonomy (GTDB): domain Bacteria; phylum Chloroflexota; class Limnocylindria; order Limnocylindrales; family CSP1-4; genus JAJYNJ01. The sequence goes on along the minus strand of DAIDTV010000412.1, from coordinate 302 downwards.
GGTGAGCCCGTACAGGACCATGTTCCCGCCGATCTGGGTGGCGAGCTGGGCCAGCCACAGCGACAGGAAGCGGCGGTTGCGGAGGACGCCGATCGTGCTCGGCGCCGGCTCGACCAGTGGCGCGAACCCCGGCTCACGCTGGCGGTTCACCTCGACCCCCGTCAGGTGGGATGGCTCGGACCCAGGGCGCCCACGCATCACGTGGCTCCGTCGCTCCTCGCGGCCTGGGTGGCTTCGGCTCGGTCGGCGGCGACGGCCACGACCTCCTCGGGGCTGATGTTCGGGTCCGTGGCAAGCAGCTC
>DAIDTV010000411.1 GCA_027457005.1 Chloroflexota bacterium | reverse complement strand
ACCGCGGCTCACGCCCCCTCGGGCGCGAGCACCCACCGGTCGATCTCCCGCGCGTACCCGACGAGCTCCTCGGGACGGAACCAGAGATCGAGCTCGAACTGTGCCGTTTCGGGGCTGTCGGAGGCGTGCACCAGGTTCTGCGAGGTCACCAGCGCGAGGTCGCCGCGGATGGTCCCGGGGTCGGCCTGGTTGGGACGGGTCGCCCCGTTCATCGTCCTGACCACCGCGACCGCGTCGGGCCCCTCGAGCGCCAGGGCCACCAGCGGGGCGGACGTGATGAACTCGACCAGCCCCGCGAAGAAGGGCTTCTCGCGGTGCACGGCGTAGTGGCGCTCCGCGAGGTCGCGGTCGACCTGGACCAGCTTCAGCCCGACGATCCTGAGCCCGCGCTCCTCGTAACGGGCGAGGATGCGGCCGACCAGCAGGCGCTGGACACCGTCGGGCTTGACCAGTACGAGCGTGCGTTCAGTCACCGTGTCTCCTCTGGTTCCCGGACACCCTGAAGGGCCCGGCTCGCTTGCTGGAACGCCTCCGCCGCGAGCGTCTCGCGGCCCATGAGGCGGTACGCGTCGCCGCGCACCATGTGGATCGATGCCGCCTCGGCGCCGGGACTGACCATCCGCAGCGCCTCGTCGGCCATGGACAGGACTGCCGGGGCCAGCGCCGGCCGGCTGCGAAGCAGCAGGGCCAGACGCGTGGCCGTCCCGGCCAGGTCACCTCGCGCGAGACGCGCCTCGACGTCCGCCAGGTCGCAGGAGGCGTGCAACGTGGCGGCGGGAGCCCCTGCGGGAGGGGGCGCGACACCGCCGGTCGCTCCGGGGCGGCCGAGCGGGAGGCCTCCCGGACGCAGCTCCGCCGGCCAGATGTTGCTCTGCGGCTGGCCGGCGAAGAGTTCGTCCAGGCGATCACGGCCGCGCGCCAGCACGCGGGCAGCCAGGTTGCGGGCATCCGCCATGCGCCCCGCCGCTGCCGCGGCTTCGGCAGCCACGCACATGGCCACGAGCTCCTCGCCGCCCGCCTCCAGGTAGGCGTCGGCGGCCTCGCCGGCACCGACCAGGTCGCCGGTTCGCCAGCGCACCTCGGCGAGATCGGCCAGCGCCGGCACGTCCAGGGCGCCCCGCGCGGCGAGTGTCTCGAGCTCCGCACGGGCGAGTCCGAACATCCCGACCCGGAGGTGGACGTGGGCCAGACGGGCCTCGGTCAGGC
>DAIDTV010000410.1 GCA_027457005.1 Chloroflexota bacterium | reverse complement strand
TGCCCCAGGCGAGCAGGCCGGCGGTGGCCGCCACGGAGAGCTGGAACCCCGCATCCTCGATCACCGCGGGATCGATGACCAGCAGGGCGACCGCGGCCAGCCCGAGCGCGGACGCGGCCGTGCCCGGGCGCCCCAGCTCGCGGCTGCCGAGGACCGCAGCCGCCATCAGCGCGGCACGGATCACGCTCGCACCGGCACCCGCGGCGAGCGCGTACGCGGCGATCGCCGCGAGCGTGGCGATGGAGCGCCGCCGGCGGCTCAGGCGCCGCAGCAGCGCGGCGAGCACGCCCGCGACGACGGCGATGTTCCAGCCGCTGATCGCGACGATGTGGGTCAGCCCGGCCGCGGTGAAGGCCGCGGCCACGTCGCGGTCGACCTGGTCGCGCAGCCCGATGAGAATGCCCGCCGCGAGCCCTGCCTGCGGCGCCGGCAGCACCTGCGCCAGGATCTCGCCCGCGTCCCGCCGGCGGTGCTCCAGCCACGCCGCCGGCCCCGGCGGGGCCGGCACGCGCTCGAGGTCGCGGGCCATGAGCGTGCCTGCGATCCCGGACCGCCGGAGGTAGTCGCCGAAGCCCGGTCCTTCCGGCGGCGGCCGGACCGTGCCGTCCACCGACACGCGGTCCCCGGGCGCAATGTCCGGGTACCGGGGCAGCCGCGCGTACAGGCGCAACCCGGGACCAGGGGAAGCGTCCACCGCGACCACGGCCCGCTGCGACCCGTCGGACGGCGCCGATACCGAGACGACCACCACCTGTGTCGCCTGCAGGGAGGCCGGCAGGTGGTTCGCCGGTGGCGGTGCGGGCGACACCGAGCCCAGCAACAGCCGCAGCGAGACCAGGGCCGCGCCGCCGGCCACGGCCGCCACCGAGGGCGAGCTTCGCGCGATCCCCGCGATTGCCCCGAGACAGGCGGCGGCAAGCATCAGCAGCCCGGCACCAGGGCTGGCGGAGGGCGCCGCCGGTTCGGATCCACCCAGCAGCGTACCCGCGGTGCCACCCAGCAGCGCGGCCAGGAGCGCACCGACCGCGATCCACCCTGCGCGCGGCATCATCCGCCGCCGACGGTCACGAGCTCCCGGATCTTCGCCAGGACGGACGCCGAGACCACCTTCCTCGCGAGGAGCTCGTCGACCGCCTGGAACGCGCGTTCCTCCCGGGCCGCGATGATCTTCGCGGCCGTCACGGGACCAATGCCGGGGAGCGTGTCCAGTTCGGTCGCCGAGGCGCGGTTC
>DAIDTV010000409.1 GCA_027457005.1 Chloroflexota bacterium | reverse complement strand
CCGCCCGCCACTCGCCGCCGGCCACGAGACGGTGGCCGCCCCAGCGCTCGTGCAGCGCGACCCGTGCGCCGTCGGAGTCGGCGACCGTGTCGGAGCGCACGAAGCCGGAGGGGTCGTCGGGGTCCGTGTAGCGCTGGTCGCGCTCGACCCTGGACACCGGGACCTCGAGCTCGCCGCCGGCGCCCAGGCGCAGGTGGAGCGGGAGTGCGGCCACGGTCTCCGCCGCCGAGGTGGAACGGTGCGGGGTGGCGAGCGCGCCCGAGAACGGGATCTCGGTGAAGCTCGTCGTGCGGTGCACGAGCACGCCGAGGCGACTGCCGTCGTCGAGGTTCGCCGTCACGCTTACGAGCCCTGCCCGCGACGAGAAGTCGTCGTTGACGAGCGGACCGCTCCCGTCCCGGCTCCCCCCGGCGACGACCGTTTCCCAGCGCCAGGCGACGGCGGTGGCCTGAAACTCGGCCCGCCGCCACCCGGAGCCGCCACCCTCGACCAGGGCCGATGCGCCGTCGCCGGTGGCGCGCGCCGGGACGAGCTGCACGACGCCGCCGATCGCATCGGCGCCGTAGAGCGCGGAGTACGGGCCGCGCACGACCTCGACCCGGTCGAGCCCGGCGGCGAGCGGCAGGCTCCAGTCGTAGCCGCCGAAGAACGGGGAGTTGAGGCGGACCCCGTCCCACATCACGAGCGTCTGCGTCGAGGCGGTGCCGCGCGTGAACAGCGACGTGACGCCGTTGTCGCCCCCCGAGCGGAGCACGACCACGCCCGGTACCCAGCGCAGCGCGTCCGCGACCGAGGTGATGCCGAGCGAACGCAACTCCGACGCCGAGATCACCGTGCACGCGGCGGCGACGCCGTCTACCGGCTGCTCGTCGCCGGTGGCGGTCACCACGATCTGATCCTGGAACGACGGGAGCTGCTGCGCCCCCGACACGCCGGACACGACGAGGAAAAGCGCGAGCAACCGGACCGTTCGATCGGCCATGGAACCCTCCCGTTCCCCTGCGGGGCGGCAGGTCTCCTGGCTCCCGGATCAGCCGAGATCGCCCGCCTTCCCAGGCGCCGAGCCGCGAACGACCCGTGCGCCCAGTGGCATGCCTGGGCAACTCGTCCCCGGTTACAGTGGCGGGGGCCGCGCCGGATTCGCACCGGCTTCCCTCGACACCGCCCCGATGAACTTCGCCCGCCAACCTACCGCCGCAGCAGGCCAAACACAAGAGCCGCCACTGGGGATTGAAA
>DAIDTV010000408.1 GCA_027457005.1 Chloroflexota bacterium | reverse complement strand
CGCGCGCGGGCGGCGGGCGCCCGCCGCGGCCGCGGCGGCGGTCCTCGATCGCCTCGCGGAACGGATGCCGTTTCCGGTCCGCGCCATCAGCATCGACAACGGCTCGGAGTTCATGGCCGAGTTCGAGACCGCCTGTGCCGAGCGGGGGATCCGCCTCTTCGTCCTGCCGCCTCGCTCGCCCAAGCTCCACGGGGCCGTCGAGCGGGCCAACCGGACCCACACCGAGGAGTTCTACGAGGTCACCGACGCCGAGCCCGAGCTCGCCGCCTTCCAGCTCGAGCTGCGCGCCTGGGAGACCGTGTACAACACGGTCCGGCCCCATCAGTCGCTGGGCTATCGCACCCCGGCCGAATACCTCGCCTCCGTCGGCATCGATGTGTATCGGACGTGCTGAACGAGTACACGTCATGTCCGCGTCCAGATACGTCCGTGACACCGGACCTGGACGCGGGGTGAGGCGCGATCGGGCCGGGAACACGAGGTGAGAGCCCCCGCTACGCTGGTGGTGTCAGACATCAGCAGCAGGAGGGCTCTCGAGGTGAAGTCTAGACGCCAGCGCGCCCATCCCCAGGGCACCAACGCCCACAACCAGCTGGTGCGCCGACCGGCCGTGGCGATCGTTCGCGAAGCCGCGCCCACCCTGTCCCGCGACGCCCGGCGGCGGCTCAGCATGGTCGACTGGCACCGGGCCCACGGCGGGAACGTGAGTCTGACCGCCAGACACTACGGCGTCGGTCGCTCGACGGTGTATCGCTGGCTCGGGCGGTACGACCGGTTCCATCTCGAGACCCTCGAGGACCGCGGCTCCGCCCCACACCGCCGGCGCCGACCGACCTGGACGCTCGCCCAGCTGCAGGCGGTGCGTGCCCTCCGCGAGCGCTATCCGCGCTGGGGCAAGGACAAGCTCCGGATCCTCCTCCGGCGGGCCGGGATGGTGCTCTCGACCTCGATGGTGGGGCGGATCCTGGGCCGGCTGCTGCGGGCCGGCGATCTCCACGAGCCCCACCGACGGCGGATGAGCGTTCGGCAGCGTCGCTGGCAGCGACCGTACGCGATCCGCCAGCCGGCCGGCTGGGCAGTCCAGGCGCCGGGCGACCTCGTCCAGCTCGACACGCTCGACATCCGGCCGCTGCCGGGCCAGGTCTGGAAGCAGTTCACCGCCCGTGACGTCGTGTCCCGCTGGGACACCGTCGAGCTCGGGCGCCGGGCGACCGCCGCGGCCGCGGCCGACGTGCTCGACCGCCTC
>DAIDTV010000407.1 GCA_027457005.1 Chloroflexota bacterium | reverse complement strand
CCAACGCCGACCGCCCCCGCGTCCGGGCGATGCTCGACGCGGGAGGGGCGTCCGACCCGTTCGCCCGGGCGCGATTCATCCAGGGGCTGGCCGGGGCGCTCTCGGCGCTGGTCCAGGGTCCCGTCCCTGGCGTCCTCGTGGTCGACGACCTCGACTGGGCGGACGCATCCACGGTCGAGGCGCTGGCCTACCTGGTCCGTCGCCTTGGTGACCTGCCGCTGGCGATCCTCGTCACTTGGCGCCCGCTCGGGCCGGCCGATGAGGAACGGCGCCGTCTGCTGGCGGCTGCCGACCGCTACGGGTCACTGGTCCGTGTCGCCCCCGCACGCCTGACCAGGCCCGACGTCCGTGTCCTCGCGACCGCGGCACTCGGGGACGCCGCGACGGACGGGGTCGTCGACGCGATCTTCACGGACTCGGAGGGCCTCCCCCTGTTCGTCGCCGAGGTGCTGGCGGGAGGACCCGACGCCATCGGGTCGATTCCCGGCGGCGTGCTGGCGTTGCTCCGCAACCGCGTCGCGTCGACCAGCGAGCTGGCCGGGCAGGTCCTCGCCGCGGCGTCGGTCATCGGCCGCTCGTTCACGTTCGAGACGGTGCGTGCGGCGTCGGGCCGGAGCGAGGAGGAGACAGTCGGGGGTCTGGAGGAGCTCATCGCGCACGGGCTCATAGCCGAGGTTGGCCTGAGCAACGGCGACGTTCGCTTCGACTTCACCCACGCGCGCCTGCGCGACGTGGCGTACGAGTCGCTCGGGCTCGTGCGGCGCCGGTTGCTGCACCGACGAGTGGCGGCGGCGCTGCAGGCGACGCTCGCGACCGGGGAGGGCGGCGCCGACGCTCGGTGGGGTCACATAGCCGCACACCTCGACGCTGCCGGCCGGCCGAAGGAGGCCGCCGAAGCGCACCGTCGCGCGGGCGACGACGCGCTGCGGATGTTCGCCAACCACGAGGCGCGCGAGCAGTTCGAGGCGGCCCTGTCGCTCGGCCATCCGGCGACGGCCGAACTCAACGAAACGCTGGCTGAGGTCCTCACTCTGCTCGGGGACTACGCGGGAGCAATCGCGCACCTGGAAGCCGCGATCGCCGGAGGCAAATCCGACCGGGAGTCAGGGGTCGAGCGCCAGCTCGCGCTCGTGTACGCGCGCCTGGGCGACTGGGACCGCGCTGCCAGCCATGCCGCCGCTGCCATCGCAGCGGCGCCTCCGGACGACGGGATCCGCTCCGCGCTGTTGGCGGATCGGAGCGTGATCCTGGGG
>DAIDTV010000406.1 GCA_027457005.1 Chloroflexota bacterium | reverse complement strand
AGCCGGTGCAGCGCCACGACGGAGGGTTCTCGCTCGTCGTGCCGCCCGGCGCGATCCGCGTGCAGCCCGGCGCGTACGAGGGGTTCGCGCAGTCGCCGGCAGCGGAGCCGAGCGGGGTCGGGTGCGTGCCGCGCGAGGGCACGTATCTTGTGCGCATGGTGTCGAACCCGCCAGGTGGCGCGCCTGCGCAGATCGGCTGGCAGATCGTGGCGCGGCTCGCGCCGTGAACCCGGATCCGGCCACCGACAGGCACTGTCCGTGAACGCGCGGGCCCGGCTCCTCGCCGCCGTTGCGGCCCTGGTGCTGGTGGCCGCCTGCGGCTCGGCGGCCCCGGCGCGCCCCAGCCCGCCCGCGGTCGGCGCCCCGACCGGCACGCGGTCGTCGCCGGCTCCGTCGGCGCCCGGCGCCAGCACAAGTCCGCTGCCCTCGGCGACGGCCCCTGCGACAGGGTCGGTCGACCGCATCGGCGTCTTCCCGGGTGGCTTCTGGGCCACGCAGGGGACGACGCTCCTCATCTCGGCCGACGGGGGGATGAGCTGGCGGGCCGGGACGCTGCCCTCGCCCTCGCCGCTCGCGGTGGACGTCCTCGACGCTGAGCATGCGTGGGCGGTGTACCCGGTCGGCGCCACCCTGACCCCGGTGACCGGCTCGCCGACTGACGTGCTGCAGCTCTTCGTGTTCCGGACGAGCGACGGCGGCACCACCTGGGACGCGACGAAGCTGACCGAGAACGTCGCGAACACCCACCAGGTGATGGCCTTCGCCGATGCCCGCCACGGCTACATCCTGAACTGGGCCCTGCGCCAGAGCAGCGGGATCAGCACGCTCCTCGCCACCAGCGACGGGGGTGTTAGCTGGGTCCCGGCCGGCCAGGGCGCCTGGCTGGGCGCCGAGTTCGGGACCGGGCCCGGCGGCACGCTCTGGGCGGGCAGCGAGCCCACCGCGGGGCCCGAGCAGCGCCCCCTCCTCGACGTCAGCCGCGACGGCGGGCGGCACTGGGCGGATTCCCGGCTGCCCGGCCTGGTGGGCGCCGCCGGCGGCTACTCGCTGTTCGGACCACCCTCGTTCTTCGGCACGCACGGCGTGGTGGCGGTCCTCGACGAGTCGGGGTCATCGGGACCGGTACAGGTCCTGCGTGTGTTCGTGAGCGCGGACGGCGGGCAGACCTGGACGCAGGCCGCGGATCTCGGCCGGAGCGACGTCGCCTCGTTCGCGGTGCCGCTCACGTTCGCCGCCGCCGACCCATCGCACTGGCTCGTCGGCGGGCTTGACGGCGCATCGCTGCGCGT
>DAIDTV010000405.1:820-1298 GCA_027457005.1 Chloroflexota bacterium | reverse complement strand
GTGTCCTGTTCGGCAAGTACTCCGGCACCGAGATCAAGATCGACGGTGAGGAATTCCTGATCATGCGTGAGGAAGAAGTCCTCGGCATCGTCAAGAAGTAGCAGTTGAGCCGCGCCTCGCGCGCATGGGCAGCACTGCCAGTCAGCGGAATCAATCCCTGATTGCTGACGCCCGAATCAAGAACTGAAATCTGATTAGGAGAGTTAAAAGCATGGCAAAGCAGATTCTGCACGGTGAAGATTCCCGTCAGGCGATCCTGCGCGGTGTCAACAAGCTCGCCGACGCGGTCAAGGTGACGCTCGGTCCCAAGGGTCGTAACGTCGTCGTGGAGAAGAAGTTCGGCTCGCACGTGATCACCAAGGACGGCGTCACCGTCGCCAAGGAAATCGAACTTGAAGACAAGTTCGAGAATATGGGCGCGCAGCTGCTCAAGGAAGCCGCGACCAAGACCAACGATGTCGCGGGTGACGGCACGACC
>DAIDTV010000405.1:0-810 GCA_027457005.1 Chloroflexota bacterium | reverse complement strand
CCACTAATCCACGACCAGACAAGGAAGAAACATGTCAAAGTTGCTGAAATTTGATGAGGAGGCCCGCCGTGGCCTCGAGGCCGGAGTCGACAAGTTGGCCGACGCCGTCAAGGTCACGCTCGGCCCCAAGGGCCGCAACGTGGTCCTGGAGAAGAAGTTCGGCGGCCCCAACATCACCAAGGACGGCGTGACCGTGGCCAAAGAGATCGAGCTGAAGGACCCCATGGAGAACGTGGGTGCGCAGCTCGTGAAGGAAGTTGCATCCAAGACCTCGGACGTGGCCGGCGACGGCACCACGACGGCGACCGTTCTGGCCCAGTCTATCTTCCGCGAAGGCGTGAAGACGGTTGCGGCCGGCGCCAACCCGACGGCTCTCAAGCGCGGCATCGACAAGGCTGTGACCGCGACAAGGACGGCAAGTGGACCGAGGGTGGCGCCCTGGGCAAACTCTCCAAGCCTGTGGACGAGGGTTCCGTGGCCCAGGTGGGCGCGATCTCGGCCAATGGCGATCAGGAGATCGGCGACATCATTGCGCACGCCGTCAAGGTTGTGGGCAAAGATGGCGTCATCACCATTGAAGAGTCCAAGACCATGCACACCGGCCTTGAGACTGTGGACGGCATGCAGTTCGACCGCGGCTACCTGAGCCCCTACTTCGTCACCGATGCGGAGCGGCTGGAAGTGGCCCTGGACGATCCCTACATCCTGATCTATGAAAAGAAGATCAGCGCCATGAAGGATCTCCTGCCCCTGCTCGAGCAGGTTGCCCGTGGCGGCAAGCCCCTCCTGATCATTGCCGAGGATGTTGAG
>DAIDTV010000404.1 GCA_027457005.1 Chloroflexota bacterium | reverse complement strand
ACGACGCGAGGATGACGCGGTGGCCGTTCGTCGTCCTGGCCACCCGCGCTGTTACACCAACTCTAGGGACTCGACCGCACAGGGACCACGAGCCAGACGCGCGCACGTGGGCATTGCGCTCGCAGCCTGCGTCGTCACTGCGCTTGCGACGCCGCTCGGGTTGGCGCTCTCGGGACTCGGCCCGGACCCTGCGTCGCGGGGCGTGCTCCTCTATGCCGTGGTGATCGCCTGCTTCGTGGGGCTCGGTCTGGCCGTTCGCGTGGTCGCCCCGGTGGCGGACGCCTGGTTCGCCCTGTTCATCGGCGCCTTTGCGGGAGGGATGGTCTGGGCGCTGGCCTTGCTGGTCACTGGACCACCGCAGGGCGCGATGAGCCTGGTGGCGCTGGCACTCGGCGGCGTGGTTGGGGCGTGGGCGGCAGGGCTCTTTGGCAGCCTCGGGTTCGGCTGCGGGACGCTACTCCTCCGACTCGCCCGGGGCCGCTCGTCCCGGAACCCCTGATCGGCTCGGGGGGGCGAACAGCCCGAACGTCGCGGCGCAGATCGCGCTTCGCAAACCACCGCCAGGTCCACCCCCTGCCGGAGTGGCACAACACTTCCTGCCGCACAGGCAGGCTTCCCAGTTGACAGTGCTCCGAGTAAGGTCAAGCTCCGGGGGAGTTGTCCGAGGAAAGGCGATACCGATGTCCCAGCGAACCGTGTTCCCCATCGCCACGCTGATTGCCCTGGCGCTTGCCGTCGCGGCGTGTGGATCCGGCCGCATCGCACCCTCGACGCCCCTGCTGGCGTCGGTAGCCCCCGTCTCGTCCGTGCCCGCATCGACGGGGGCGGTCGCCTCTCCACCGTCCCCAGCGGCAGTCATGGGGCCGGGCGCGAGCGGGATGCCCTGCACCACGCCCCCGGGATACGGCGTCGCCCTGGTCAGCCCCGTCCCGCAGGATGGGCCGAAGGTCCTCGCGCAAGCCGACAGCGTGTGGCTTGACGGCTCGGTGACCGAGCACGGCTGCCTGCTGGACCCGCTCTTCGTCTTCACGGCCCGCAACGGGAACACACCCGTCATCGGCGAATACGTGGAAGACGCCACCACGGCGACCGTCGCTGCGCGTTACAACCGCGTCTACACGAGCCCTCGGGCGATCGGGCGGCTGACGATCACAGCCGTGAAGGGCCAGCTCGTTCGCTTCCGCTCGGGCGCGGGCGTGACGGGCTCGTTCGACTTCGACACGCGCATCTGGAGCTTCGAGTAGCGTCAGGCGGCCCGTTCAGACGCCGCGGTCGGCCTCGCGGAGGTCGCCGTCCGCTTCCTCCGGCAGATCGGG
>DAIDTV010000403.1 GCA_027457005.1 Chloroflexota bacterium | reverse complement strand
GCTCGTTCCTGGGCCGATCGCCGGCCCGCTTCACCATCTCCCGCTCGCCTGCGGGACCATCTCCCGCTCGCTGGCGGGACCCATGAGTCGGTCCACCCTTCCGGGTCGGGCGACCCTCGTCGTCGCGCCGTCAGGCGCCTGTCATCCCGGCAGCGCCACCTCCTCGTCACCCACCAGTCCAGGTGGGACGGCGGTCGAGCGCCGCACCACGAGCCGTGTCTTCAGCACGCGGTGCTGTGCGGGACTGCCCGCCCTGGCCTCCAACTCCTCCAGCAGCAGCCGCGCCGCCTCTTCTCCCTTTCGCCGCACGGGCTGATGCACCGTGGTGAGCGGCGGGTCGGAGAAGCGGCCGACGGGCAGGTCATCGAAGCCGACGATGCTGAGGTCGCGCGGAACTCGCAGCCGCAGGTGGCGGCTGGACTGGAGCACGCCGATCGCGATCGCGTCGCTCATGGCGAGCACGGCGGTCGGCCGGAGCCCGTCCTCCCACGCTCGAAGGAACGCGGCCTCGCCCCCCTCGAAGGATGCGGGAGCGATCACCACGCTCTCGGGGCCCAAGTGGATGCCCGCCGCCTCCAGGACGGACTCGTACCCGCGAAGGCGGCGAGCCATGACTCCGTCCTGCTGGCCCTCGGGCATCGGCGTTGTGCTCTCGCCCGCAACCGGTCCTTCCACCGCGACGACCAGGATGCGGCGATGGCCCAGGTCGACCAGGTGCCGGGCGGCAGCGCGCGCGCCCTCCTCGTCGTCGACCTCGACCGCCGCATGCTCGGGCCAGGCAGGCGCGTCCACCAGGACCATGGGGACATCGGCATGCCGGATGGCCTCGATCTCGGGGTGCGTCTCCTCGAGCCCGAGGGCGACCACTCCGTCGACGGTGGCGTGATCGAGGGCACGGGCGAGGGAGCCACGCAGCGGCGAGATCAGGAGCAGGCCGTACCCGTGCTCCTCGGTCACGGCGGACACGCCCTCGGCGAAGTGCGCGAAGAACGGGTTCGCGAAGACCTGGCTGAGGGGCTGGGGGGTCAGGACGCCGATCGTCATCGTGCGCCGGGCGGAGAGCATGCGCGCCACCGGGTGGGGCCGGTACCCCATCTCCGCGGCGACGCTCCGGATGCGGTCGGCCGTCTCGGCCTTGAGGCGCTCGGGGCTGTTGAAGGCGAACGAGACAGAGGCCTTGCTGACGCCAGCAACCTGGGCGACGTCTGCGATGCGTGGACGCCTGGGACGAGCTTCGGTCACCGATGCTCCTGTCTGGGGCTGCTGGTCCGCACGGGCCCGGCCGTGCTGGTCCGAACTGGCCGTCCTGTTCGTCCGACGCCTGCCGTCCGACGCCTGCCGTCTCACGCCTGCCGGCCGATCAATGCCGGCCGATGAATGCCGGCCCGCCGGTTCCCGGCCACTGGTCCGGTTTACTGAACCGGTTTAACGAGAGTTTAGCCGGCGGTCTCGGG
>DAIDTV010000402.1 GCA_027457005.1 Chloroflexota bacterium | reverse complement strand
CATCAGAGCAGGTACCTCGACAGCCACCGCGCCTCGACGGCCACCGCCTCGCCCGACAGCACGGGCGCCACCGTCAGCGCCGACCCGACCAGCAGCAGCGCGTCCGGCGACCTCAGGATTAGCCCCCCGGACGGGGACCACGTTGGCGCGGTAGCCGTGAACACTTGCAGCAGGTTCTGCGGGTTGCCCACCGCCCCCGAGTTGACTTCCTTGTACAGCGTCACCACCTGGACGCCGGTCAGGCCCTGCACCGTTACGCGCCGCACGTCCCAAACCTGGCCGTCCTCCGGCCCCAGGAGCGACGCCTGGGTCGGGACCGTCGTCACCCCCGCGTTGAGCGGGAACTGCACCGCGGGGATGGCGATCGGCTGGACCGCTCGGTTCAGCTCCCGGTCCCGGTCCTCCCGTCGGCTCATCGACGCCGCGAGCCGGCCGATCAGCACCTCGAGCGACGCGCCCGCCTGAACCTGGGCGCCCCGGGCCCGCGCGGCCAGCTCGTCAAGGGCGGGGCTACTCGTCACCGTCGCCGCCCTGCCCTGGCCGGACCACGAGCCGGGCCAGCGCCCCGCCGGTCAGCAGGTCGATCCCGACCAGGAGCAGGCCCACCGCGCACGCGATGCCGATCAGGCCCATCACCCGCTCCGACATGTCGATGACGGGGCCGGCGTCCTCGCCGGGATCGGCCGCGGGTGCGGTCCCGTTCACGCTCGCGGCCTGTTCCTGGGTGGCTGTCATCACGCCTCCGGGTGATATTCGCAGGTACCTGACCTCATGCTACCGCCGGGCGCGGGGATAAGCTAGAATTCCCCCGTGCCCCCTAAGATAACGGACAGTAATCAGCCGGATATCGCGGAAATCCGCGCGGTGCTCGCCCTGATTTCCGCCGCCGTCGAGAAGATAGCGGCTGACGTGCGGGAGCTGCGGGCGGAATGGGAGCGGTACCGGCCGCTCGCGGACGGGTACGCCCGCGGGGGGCTGCTGGGAGCGAGGACCGCCGCGAAGGTGGCCAGGACGGCGGGGAGGGTTGATGGGCGCGACAGGGACTGATCCGGTCTATGGCGCGGCCCCCGGCTGCGTGCAGGGCCGGTGCCAGTTTTCCGCCGCCAAGACGATGATCGACCAGACCTACGCGGCGCTGCTGCGGGAAGGCAAGGACGGGATGAGCCAGGCACTGTGGTGCGACCAGGGCGGCCACGCCTTCAGCGAGCGCGACCCCGGGCGGCAGCGGATCGCCGTCGAGACGCTGAACGAGGACACCGGCGAGGAGGAGCGGATCAGCAAGGACTTCTGCGGGCAGTGCGCGCAGGCGTCCGGGCTGACCACCAAGCGGGTGACCCGGCCCAAGATGATCACGCACTCAGCGGAGGACTCGTGACCGAGACGCCACCCGAGCCGGCCGCGCCTGACCGGCTGGACCGGCTCGAGGGCCAGATGACGGACATCAATGAGCGATTGCGGCGAATCGAACAGTCCATGACGGGCGGGAAGAGCGATTAAAGGCGTTGCCTGTAC
>DAIDTV010000401.1 GCA_027457005.1 Chloroflexota bacterium | reverse complement strand
ATGCTCATCGTGCTCGCGGTCTGGGTCGCGGTGTTGGCGCTCGTCCGCTTCGTCTCGCGCGCGAGCGTGCTCGCGGCGGCGGCGTTCCCGGTGGCGTTCTACGTCCTCGTCCGCCCCGACGTCCTGGTCGAAACGTGCGCGGTGCTGACGGCCGCGGTCGTGATCTGGCGCCACCGCGCCAACCTGGAACGCCTGGCGCGGGGCGAGGAACCGCGCCTGGGGGAGAAGAAGCGATGAACGTGGCGGTGATCGGAGCGGGGAGCTGGGGCACCGCGCTGGCGCTCCACCTGGCGCGCACCGGGTGCTCCGTGGCGCTGTGGGCCCGCGAGGCGGAGGTGGTTGCCGGCATAAGGGAGCGCCGCAGCAACCCGCTGTTCCTCTCGGAGTTCGAGGTCCCCGCCGGGGTCTGCGCAACCGGCGACCTCGCCGAGGCGGGGCGCGGCGCCGAAGCGGTCGTGCTCGTGGTCCCGGTGCAGTTCGCCCGTGCCGTGCTGCGCGAGCTGCGCCCGCACCTCGACTCTGGCGCCCGGATCGTGTCGGCGAGCAAAGGGATCGAGGTGTCGAGCCTGGCCCGCATGGACGAGCTGGTGAGCGGCGAGCTCGGCCTGCCGCCGGACGCGTTCGTGGCGCTGTCGGGGCCGTCGTTCGCCCGCGAGGTGGCGGCGGGCCTGCCGACGGCCGCCGTGCTCGCCGGGCGCTACCCGGAGGGGTTGGGCCGCTTGCAGCGGGCTTTCTCCACCGGTTCGTTCCGCTTCTACACCGCAACCGACGTCGTCGGGGTGGAGCTCGCGGGCGCCCTGAAGAACGTCATCGCCATCGCCGCCGGCTTGGCCGAGGGCCTCGGCCTCGGCCAGAACGCCACCGCGGCGCTGCTCACCCGCGGCCTGCACGAGATCGCGCGCCTCGGTGTGCGTCTCGGCGGCCGCGAAGAGACCTTCCGCGGCCTGGCCGGGATGGGCGACCTGGTGCTCACCTGCTCGCCGGGGAGCATGTCGCGCAACCGGAGCGCCGGCGAGCGCCTCGGCCGCGGCGAGAGACTCGCCGACATCCTCGCCGGCCGCGAGGTCGCCGAGGGTGTTCCGACGACCCACGCCGCCGCCGCGCGCGCGCGCCGGCACGGCGTCGAGATGCCGATCACGTTCACCGTGGAGGAGATCCTGGACGGAGCGATCGAGCCGCGGGCGGCGGTGGCGGCGTTGATGACGCGGGAGCTGAAGGCCGAAGCAATCCTCTAGCGGCGCTGCCTGCGGGCGCCGCCGATAGCGGACCATCCGCGGCGTTGCGCTCGCCCCGCTCGCGTCCTCATGTAGCCTCCGGCTACACTCCGGCGCGGCGGGGTTCGCGCGCCTTGCGGCTGGCCCACTCTCGGCGGCGCGGCTACACGCCGCAAGTGGCGAGGCCCTGCCTATCGTTGGGCTTCTCGTCTTCGAAGGTGGCATTCGGGCCGCGGCGAGCGGGCTACACTGCCAGGGGAGGATCCGGTGATCGATTCGCATGCGCACCTGGCGATGCTCGAGCCCGCGGTGCGGCAC
>DAIDTV010000400.1 GCA_027457005.1 Chloroflexota bacterium | reverse complement strand
GGGATGGCCAGGGCCCGCTGCTCGAGCGACGCCGGCACCTCGGCCGGGGCGGCCGCCCGCAGCATCGATCGGATCGCGTCCTCAAAGGACTGCTCGCTCATCGGTTCGTCTCCGGGCCGCGGGCCTGCGCGTCGTAGGCGGCGCGCATCGCCCGCAGGGCGTGGTGCAGGCGCGACTTGACTGTGCCAGGCGGCACGCCCGTCCGTTCGGCGATGGCCTCGAGGGGCAGGTCGAGGTAGTAGCGCAGGGCGATCACGATCTGCTGGTCGGCGCCGAGACCGGCGAACGCTTCCCAGAGGGCGTCGCGCTCGGCGGTCCGCGCGGCCGGGTCGGGGGCGGCGGGGTCGGGCAGCCAGCGGACGACGGCCGTATGGCGCGAGCGCAGGCGATCCCGGCAGACGTTGACGAGGATGCGTCCGAACCATGCGCCGGCGCGCGCGTCCTCGCGCAGGTGGTCCCAGCGCTGCCAGGCGCGCACGAGGGCGTCCTGCGTCGCGTCCTCGGCCTCCGCGCTGTCGCCCAGGAGCACCGCGGCCATGCGGTAGGCGGGCGCGAGCTCCTGCGAGACGAGGCGAGCGAAGCCCTCCTCACGGTCCAGACGTCGCTCGCTGCGCACGGCGGTGGTGTCGGCCACTCCCACTCTCCGACCCCTTCGTGGACGCTCACTCTACCGACGAGCGCGGCCGCCGGTTCGTTCAATCTCCGGGGGCGGGCCGGCGAGCAGGCCTCTCACCCGATGATCCGGACGACTCCTGCCCGCGCCGCGGAGATCGAGCGGCGGAGCAGGATGCGCTCCGAGGCTCGGAGTGGCCGGAGGGCGTTGGCTCTGTGCGCCGCGGCATCAGCCCGTTCGTAACACGGCGGGCGCCGATGGTCGGTCGGCGTATGGTTAGCGCATGAACGTTGCCCGGGCAGGCAGCGCCGCCTGGATCGGGACACTCGCCGCGATCGTGGCGCTGGCAGGACTGCTGGCGCGGGACGGCCTGGCCGGGCAGGCGGCCGGCCCGGCCGATGGGGCGACCGCCTTTGCCGTCGGCCTGGTCGTGGCCATCGGCTCCTGGGCGCTGGGCGGCTCCCACCGCCACCCGCCGCGCTTCGCTACCGCCTCCTCGTCGGGTGAGCCGGGCCCACCCGGGGCCGAACGCGCGGGGCCTCGCTTCGACAAGTTCACCGACCGCGCACGCAAGGTCCTCACCCTGGCGCAGGACGAGGCCCAGCGCTTCAACCACAACTACATCGGCACCGAGCACCTGCTGCTCGGGCTGGTGCGGGAGGGCGAGGGCGTGGCCGCGCGCGTGCTCGAGAACATGAACGTCGAGCTGCCCAAGGTGCGCACCGCGGTCGAGTTCATCATCGGCCGGGGCGACCGGCCCGTGGTGGGCGAGGTGGGGCTGACCCCGCGCGCCAAGCGCGTCATCGAGCTGGCCATCGACGAGGCCCGCCGCCTGGGGCACAACTACATCGGCACCGAGCACCTGCTCCTGGGCCTGGTGCGCGAGGGCGAGGGCGTGGCCGCGCGCGTGCTCGAGAACATGAACGT
>DAIDTV010000399.1:290-1548 GCA_027457005.1 Chloroflexota bacterium | reverse complement strand
ATGCACTCTCCACCGTGGGCGCGGGGCAGCCGGTCGGATCTCCGGGGACGCGGGCCGCGAGGCCACCGAGTCTAGCACCGGGTCCCGTGCTAGCCTCGCCCGAGTGCCGTCGCCAGCGTCCACAACCGGGCGGCCCGGATCGACCCTCGGGCCCTCACAGGGGAGCCATCCATGCGCGTCGCGATCGCCACCGACCACGCGGGGTTCATCCTGAAGGCGCTCGTCGTCGAGCAGGTTCGGTCGCTCGGCCACGAGCCGGTGGACTTCGGGACCTGGGACACCGAACCCGTCGACTACCCGGACGTCATCGCGCCCGCGGCGCGGGCGGTCGCGGCGGGCGACTGCGACCGGGCGATCGTGCTGGGCGGCAGCGGCACGGGCGAGGCGATCGTGGCCAACAAGATCCCCTGGATCCGCTGCGTGGAGGCGTCGGACCCCGTGGTCGCGCACCTCGGCCGGCTTCACAACGACTGCAACGCGCTCTCGATGGGCGGGCGGATCGTGGGCGTCGAGGTGGCCCGCGCGTGCGTGACGGAGTTCCTGTCAACCGACTTCGAGGGCGGACGGCACGTGCCCCGGGTCGCCAAGATCAGCGCGCTCGAGGAGGAGGGGCGCGGCGCGCGGTGACCGGCATGCGAGGTGCCCTCCGCGTTGGTGGACCGCCGCCGGCATGCGGTCGGCCCTGGTCGGCATACTCTGAGCACTGCGGGGCACTCGCGCCCGGACGGCGCTCGCACCGGATGACAAAGGAGACGACATCGCCATGAAGCTGGGGCTGGTCGGACTCGGGCGCATGGGCGCCAACATGTCGCGGCGCTGGCTGCGCAACGGGCACACCGTGCTGGGCTATGCGCGCCACGCGGACACGGTCGCGGCGCTGGTGAAGGATGGCGCGATCTCGGGCGGCGCCACCTCGCTGGCCGACCTCGTGGCCCAGCTCGAGCCACCCCGCGTCCTGTGGCTGATGGTCCCGGCGGCCTCGGTCGACGACACCCTGGAGCAGCTGCGCCCGCTGCTCGCGACGGGCGACATCGTGATCGACGGCGGCAACTCGTACTACCGCGACGACATCCGACGCTCGAAGGAGCTGGAGCCGGCCGGGATCCGCTACGTGGACTGCGGCACCAGCGGCGGCGTATGGGGTCTCAAGGTCGGCTATTCGCTCATGATTGGCGGCGAGCGCCCGGTGTTCGAGCGACTCGAGCCGATCTTCAAGACGCTGGCCCCGGAGAACGGCTACGATTATTTTGGCGCGTCG
>DAIDTV010000399.1:0-230 GCA_027457005.1 Chloroflexota bacterium | reverse complement strand
AATCGTTCTCGGCCAAGGTCATCGCGGCGCTGCGCAACCAGTTTGGCGGCCACGCGGTGCAGACCGAAGACGCTGGTCATTAGGCCGCGCCCACTTACCATCGCGATGGAAAGAGAGAACGGAACACGAAGGGCGCGAAGAAGGATGAAGCACAACGAAAGGTGTTTTTCAGAGCTTTGCTCTGATCCGGCTCTTCGTGTTTTTCGTGTCTCACGCCTCCTTTCCCGCAG
>DAIDTV010000398.1 GCA_027457005.1 Chloroflexota bacterium | reverse complement strand
GCAGCACCCACTCGCGGCCACCACCCCCGTCGGGGCGCCAAGGAGCGGCCGGAACCGCCCATCGGGCGTTGGCGGCCGCCAGCCCGGGACAACTCTGCACGAGAGCACGCGCCTACGCCGCACCCTCGATCGGTTCCACGTCCGGGACGGTCTGTTGGACATCCTCGTCGGTGCCGCCGGCGAGGTGGACCAGCAGGCGACCGAGCACGGTGGACTGGCTCCGTGCGGGAATGGTGCCCTGAACCGTGGCCTGCACGATGCGCTCCTTCGCGACGAGCAGTTGCCACATCGGTTCGTCGACGGTGCCCGCGGCCAGCGCGATATGGGAGGTGACCGGGGCGCGGGTGCCGAGGCGATGCAGACGCGCCTCCGCCTGATCGAGCTCGCCGGCGGCCCACGGCAGCTCGACCACGACGGCGTCGGAGGCCGCAGTGAGCTCGATGCCCAGCCCGCCGGTCCGGAATGAGGTCACCAGGACGCGAGCGTCCGGCGCCGTCTGGAACCGGTCGACGAGCGCCTGGCGTCGCACCGGATCGTCGTCGCCGCTGAGACGGATTGCCCCGGGCAGGCCGTCGACGAGCGCTCCGATGACCGGGCGGTGGTGCGCAAACAGGACGAGCTTACGGTCCGACCCGTCCAGGTAGTCGCGCGCCCAACCCAGGACGGTCGGCACCTTGGCCAGGCCGACGAGCACGCGCAGCGCCTCGACATCGCGGCGCCAGCGAAGCGACTCGGCCCCCAGGCGGTGGACCCAGGCCGGCCCGTGCGCCGCCTCGAGCAACCGACGCCGCTCCCGCAGTGCCGCGGCGAGCCGGCGGGCCGCCGCCTCGTAGGCGTGCTGGTCCTCGGCGCTCAGCAGCGTGACGGCCCGGCGCAGCTCGGGAAGCTCGGGGAGCACCTCGGCCTTCGTGCGCCGGAGATAGCAGGTCGCTCGCAGCCGGTCGTTGAGCTCGTCAAGGTGCGCCGCCCCCGAGAGCTCCCACCCGTACGGTCCGTGGCTGGCATCGGCATACCGCTCCGCGAAGGCCCGGGCGTCGCCGAACGGGGCGTGCGGTCCCAGCGCTCCGACGGCCAGCAGCGGGCCCGCCAGTTCGATCGGGCGGTTCACGATGACCGTACCGCTCAGACCGACCACACGGCCACCGTGGGCCCGGACATGCGCGGCGAGCTGGACCAGGGCCTTGGTGTGCTGGGTGCGGGTGTCGCGGAGCGCGTGAATCTCGTCGAGCACCAGGGCACGGGGGTCGAGCGCGGCGAGGTCTGCGGCGCGGCGCCGAGCCATCTCGTAGCTCACCACGTACACGTCCGTGGCCTCGCAGACCAGCGGCTCGCTCGCCGAATCGAGCCGGGCCACGCTCCGGCCGGGCAGCCACCGCGCCGCCTCGCGCTGCCAGTGGGCCCGGAGGCTCGTCGGGCAGACCACCACGGCCGGATAGGCATCGGTGAGCTCGAGCACGGCCAAGGCCTCGAGGGTCTTGCCGAGGCCCATCTCGTCGCCGATGATCACCCGCCGCTGGGCCAGCGCGAACTTCGCGCCGAAGGCCTGGTACCCGCGCAGCGACGCGGTGACCAGGGAC
>DAIDTV010000397.1 GCA_027457005.1 Chloroflexota bacterium | reverse complement strand
GAGCCGACGCGCGTGCGCGGCGAACCGCGCAGCAATCTCCGGCGCACCTCGATCGCGCGCCAGCCGGGCGGCCTCGTCGAGTATGCGGGCCACTCCGGGGTCGGGAGCCGCGGCCGCGAGGGCAAGGTGTCGCGCCCGACCCTCGATCCCGGCGGCCAGGGCGGCAGCACGGCGGTGAAGCTCGCGACGCCGTCCCGGCGGGATCCGCGCATAGGCCCCGGCGGCCAGCAGCGGGTGCGAGAACCTGATCTCCCCTTCGTGCTCGACCAGCACGCCGTGGGCCACCGCCGCATCGAGTGCCGAGGCATCCGGAAACGCCGACACGGGCGCAGGACCACGTACCGCGAGCAGCTCGATGGCGGAGCGGCCGGCCACGGCTTCGTCGAGGCGGCGAACCACCAGGTCATGGAGCGTTCGCGGCAGGCCGTCGGTTTCGGGGCCGGCCCGGGCGAGCTCGAGCGCGAAGAACGGGTTGCCGCCGGATCGCTCGTAGATGTCGAGCAGCCGACGCCGGGGGATCTCGGGCGTGACCCGCGTCCGGACCAGGTGTCCGATCGCGCCGAAGCTAAGGCCGTCAAGCCGCACGCCGATGCACCGCTCTCCCATCGCCTTCGCCAGGTCGAGCGGATCCCGATCGGGGTCCCGCACCGTCAGGGCCACACCCACCGGCTCATCGCGCAAGCGCCGCGTCACGAAGGCGAGGGCGCGGACCGACGGCGCGTCCAGCCATTGCGCGTCGTCGATGGCCAGGACCACGGGTGCCTCGGCCGCCAGCAGGCGCAGGAGACTGAGGGTCGCCCGGGCCACGAGCAACGGGTCGGTCGACTCGGGCGCGGCGCCAAGCGAGAGGGCCGCCAACAGCGCCCTCGCCTGCGGCTCAGGGAGCTCGGCGATGCGTTGGCCGCTGACGTCGTGCAGCAGGTCGCCCAGCCCGGCGTAGCCGAGCGCGAGTTCCCCCTCGACGGGCCTCGCCACGAGCAGGCGCACCCCTCGCTCGGCGGCGAGGCCGATGGCTTTGATCCACACGCGCGTCTTGCCGATCCCCGCCTCGCCCTCGATCACGAGACCTGAGGGTCCATCCGCCAGCAGGTCGACCCAGCCACCTGCGGCCGCGACCTCGGCGTCGCGCCCGACGAGCTCGAACGCATCGATCGGCGCGTCCATGCTCGGACGATACAACCTGAAACCGCGATACCAGCCCGAGTTGTGGGGTTTACATGGACGCGCGGTGCCACCGAACAGACGAGGCTTGCCCCTGATGGAGCCGAAGTACGGCACAGGGCACGACACAAGGGGAGAGGTCGATCATGTTCAAACGAGCCTTGATGATGGCGATCGTGCCGGCGCTGGCGTTGACCGTCGCGGTCCTGGGTCCAGCCGGGGCATCGGCGGAGAGCCTGGTCCCGTTCCACGCCACGGTTTACGAGACCTACACGGCTGCTCTATGCGGCACGTCGGCCCTCTGCATTACGGCCGTTGGCACAGGGGAAGCCACCCATCTGGGCGAGATCACCGAGAGCGCCAGCGTCGTCGTGGACATCAACCCCGCTGATCTCCAGAACGGCTGCGCGCCCGAGACACGAACCACGACGCTGACGGCTGCCAACGGCGACACGATCACGATGTTCGGGAC
>DAIDTV010000396.1:277-1638 GCA_027457005.1 Chloroflexota bacterium | reverse complement strand
GTTTCCCTGATCACCAGGTGCAACCTTAACCCTTCCCGAAACGGTCACCATGCTACGGCACGTAACTCCTCGGGTGGCGGTGGCGCCCAGAGTCTGAAGTGCCAGTATGCCGTCGTTTCGTGAGGTCTGTCGAGCCGTTGTACTCGTTCGTGTGAACTCGTCCGTGTACTCGTCCCCCTCTCTGCCAAGATTCGGTGAGACACCCTCCCGCTGGGAGTAGGTGACCCGCAGAGGACGGGAGAGGAACACATACCCGAGATGCTCGAACCCCTGGCACCACGCGTCCTGGCGGCCCATGCTGCGCCGATGCCCGATCCCGAGGTCAGGGAGCGCCCGGTCCGCCGGCGCTTCACCGCCGAGTACAAGCGCCGGATTGTCGAGGAGGCCAACACCGCGGCCGAACCGGGCGCGGTCGGCGCCCTGCTCCGGCGGGAGGGCCTGTACAGCTCCCACCTCGTCGAGTGGCGGCGGCTGTACCGCGCGGGGGCCCTCTCGGGTCTCGCCCGGCCGCGGGGTCGCCCGGCGCCCCACCCGCTCGCCGCGGAGAACGACCGCCTGCGGGCCACGATCGAGCGCCTCGAAGCGCGCCTGATCCGGGCCGAGAAGGTGATCGCCGTCCAGGGAAACGTCTCGGCGCTCTTGCGGGAACTCTCCCTCGAGAGCGCCGGGCAGACGGACGGGCGATGATCGCCGCAGGGGTCGCCGAGCTCGTCCCGGTGGTCGGCACGCGGGGTGCCTGTGCCGCCCTCGCGGTGCCCCGCGCCTCCCACTACCGGCGGTCGCGCGGGCCGTGCCACGGACCCCGGCGGCCACGTCCCGCTCCGCCGCGGACGCTGTCGGGTCCCGAGCGGGCCGCGGTCCTCGGCGAGCTTCATGCCCCCCGCTTTGTCGACGCGAGCCCGGCCGCGGTGTACGCCACCCTGCTCGACGAGGGGACGTACCTCGCATCCGAGCGGACGATGTACCGGATCCTGGCGGCGAACGCGGAGGTCCGCGAGCGCCGCGACCAGCTCCGCCACCCCTCGTACGCCCGGCCCGAACTCCTCGCCACCGGGCCTCGGGAGCTGTTCAGCTGGGACATCACGAAACTCAAGGGCCCGGTGAAGTGGACCCACTACCACCTGTACGTGATCCTCGACGTCTTTTCCCGCTACGTCCCGGGCTGGATGGTCGCCACAGTGGAGAGCGCCGTCCTCGCCCGGCGCCTGATCGCGGACACGGTCGAGAAGGAGGCCATCGCCCCGGGGCAGCTCACGATCCACGCCGACCGGGGCACCTCCATGCGCAGCAAGCCCGTCGCCCTCCTGCTCGCCGACCTCGGCGTCGAGCGGACCCACAGCCGGCCCCACGTCTCCAACGAC
>DAIDTV010000396.1:0-267 GCA_027457005.1 Chloroflexota bacterium | reverse complement strand
CTCAAGTACCGGCCGACGTTCCCTGATCGCTTCGGCTCGATCGAGGACGCCCGGGCCTTCTGCGCGGACTTCTTCACCTGGTACAACACGGCGCACCGCCACAGCGGGATCGGCCTGCTCACCCCGGCCGACGTCCACGCCGGACGGGCCACCGAGATCACCGCGGCCCGCTCGGTCACCCTCGACGCCGCCTATGCGGCCCACCCCGAGCGCTTTGTCCGCCGGCCGCCGACGCCACCCGACGTTCCGACGGTGGTCTGGATCAAC
>DAIDTV010000395.1 GCA_027457005.1 Chloroflexota bacterium | reverse complement strand
CCTCACGGTGGAGCTCGCTGCCGAGTACGGGGTAAGGACGGACCTCGCAGGGTTCGAGGATGCCCTCGCCGAGCAGCGTGAGCGCAGCCGGTCCAACACGAAGACAGGGCTCGCCGCCGCCGCGACGGCCGGCCGCGACCGGGACCGCGCACGATGAGCGCCGCCAGCGCGGGCCGCGCGGCCGGGGCACGCATCCCGCCCGCGTCGCGCCTCCCGGCCGCCGCCCGGACCGTGAACGTGACAAAGGTGCCTTCCGCGGTCCCCCGTGGGCGAGCCTCGGGCAGCCTTGCCGCCCCGATCGACGCCCGCGAGCGGCACGCACCGGACTCGGTCGTGCTTGCCGTGGTCGTCGCCCTGACCGCCCTGGGCATCCTGATGGTCTACTCGAGCTCCGCCATGGCCGGCTATGCGGCCGGCGACGGGACGCTCGCGATCGTGGGCCCGCAGTTCGTCTGGGCCGCGGTCGGGATGGGCTGCATGCTCGTCGCGATGCGCTCCGACTATCGCTGGCTGCGGGTGCTCTCGGTGCCGGCGCTGCTTTTCGCGGGAGTCCTCCTCGCGCTCGTGCTCTTCTCGCCCTGGCGTGTCGAGGTGAGCGGATCCACCCAGTGGCTGCGGATCCCGGGGCTGCCCGTGGTACAGCCGAGCGAGTTCGCCAAGCTTGCGCTGGTCGTCTACCTGGCCCACTGGATGGCCCGGCGCGGAGCCGCGATCGGCTCGATCCGGAGCGGGCTGATCCCGTTCATCATCATCGTCGCGCCGTTCCTGGTCCTCATCTTCAAGTCGCCCGACCTCGGATCGACCGCGGTGCTCGGCGTCACGGTCGTCGTCATGCTTTTCGTGGCCGGCGGCAACCCGCTCGGGATCCTGGCCCTCGGCGGGGGAGCGGTGCTGGCCGCCGGGCTCTTCCTCAAGGACTACCAGCTCGAGCGGCTCCAGGCATTCCAGAACCCGTTCGACACCGCGCTCACGACCGGCTTCCACAGTGTCCAGGGCCTGCTGGCGCTGGGGCTCGGCGGGCTCTTCGGTGCGGGGCTCGGCGATCGCGCCGCTGCCGGCGGAATCATGCTGCCGAACGCCCACAACGACTACATCTTCGCGGTGATCGGCCAGGAGTTCGGCTTCGTGGGGGCGACGCTCGTCGTGGTCGCGTTCCTCCTGCTGGCCTGGCGCGGGATGCGCATCTCGCTGGCGGCGCCCGACACCTTCGGCGCCCTGCTCGCGGCGGGGCTGACGGCGTACCTGTGCGTCCAGGCGTTCGTGAACATCGGGGTTGTCGTCACGCTGCTGCCCGTCACGGGGATCACGCTGCCGTTCGTCTCTGCCGGGGGCTCATCGCTCATCGTGAGCCTGATCGCGGCGGGCATCCTGCTGGCGATCTCCCGCGAGACAGCAACCTATGGAGGATTCGTGGATGCGAGTGGTGATCGCGGCAGGCGGCACGGGCGGGCACATCTACCCGGCCGTGGCCGTCGCCCGTTCGCTCCGCGCCCTGCCGGCCGCGCCTGAGCTGGCCTGGATCGGCGGACACCGCGGCCTGGAGGCCGGGATCGTCCCCGCGACCGGGATCCCGTAGAGCTGGCCCGCGAGGAGGTTCGAGGTCGAGTCGATCCCCGCGACGTAGGCCGCTCGCGCCACCTTGATGCCGGCGTCCGCGCCCGGC
>DAIDTV010000394.1 GCA_027457005.1 Chloroflexota bacterium | reverse complement strand
GTCCGACGAGGCGGTGCCGCGCGATCTCGGCCCCCCGCTGGCTGATCACGAGCTCGCCCCCGCTGACGGCGAGGTCCACACGCTGCCCGATGAAGGAACCCGGGACGCTGTAGCGGGCGGAGGCGAAGCGCACCGTGCGCAGCCGATCGACCGTGCGGACCGCCGTGGGCCCCGGCGCGGGACGGAGCGAGGGCAGCGGCCGCAGGACCGCACGCTCGGTGAGGAGGCGCGCGGCTGGCACCGCCGCGATCTCGCTGTGGGCCTGTCCGTTCACCTCGGTGCACCAGGCGGCGGCCCCTCGGTTGGCCTCTTCGAGCGTCGACCAGCCGCCGGCCGGGACGAGGAGGTCGCGCTTGGCGTAGCCCACGAGGTGCTCGACCAGGCCCTTCGATTCGGGATCGGCGGCCTCGCAGAAGTCGGGCCGAAAGCCGTAGTGGGCGGCGAAGGCGACATACCCCGGTGCCGGCACGACAACGTTCGCCACCACGCCGCCCTTGAGACAGCCCATCCGGTCCGCCAGCACGACCGCGGGCACCCCGCCCAGGGTCTCGAAGCACTCGGCGAGGAGGGCCAGCGTCGTCGCCTGGCTCTCGTCGGCCGCGAACCGGACGAAACGCACCCGGCTCCAGGCGAGCACGGCGCAGAAGACGTGCCACCCCGCCTCGCTGCCCCAGTCGATGACGAGGTGCTCACCGGGGACGGGCGCCCAGGGGCGATACACCCGCCGCTCCCGCCGGTGGGCGGCCTTCACCTCGGCGACGGCGCGGCGCAGGTGGCGCGGCGAGCCGGCATAGCCGGCCGCCCGGCAGAGGGGCAACAGGCGCTTGGCGCTGATCCGGCCGTCGGTCGCCCGCACCCGCTCGGCGATGAGCGCGAGATACGGGTCGCTCGACTTCGGCCGTCTCGGTCGCTCGGCCGGCGCTCGCGTCCGCCGCTCGACGACCCGGCGGACGGTCTTGTGGGTGGTGCCGCACAGGACGGCCGCGGCCCGGTATGAGCCGAGCTCGTGGTATGCGGTGAGGATGTCCAACTGCTCCCTCGCTGACTTCACAATGGGCGTCCCTCGGGGCTGCGATGCGGTGGTGGAACACCGTCATCGTCCAGCCCCGGGGCTGGGCCCGGTGGCTCGTGTGATCAGCCGAGGGTGGGGACTTCTACGTGGCCACCAGCGGGGACTTTCTCATGGCCACGGACACACGGGTCGACCCGGCGGCCGTCGGAAGACGCCTGGCCGTCTGAGATCCTGTGAATGAACTCGGCTCGGGGTCGGCGAGTGGGAGAGGAACGGACCTTGACTCGCCGCCTCGGCGGGGACAGGCTCCGTTCATGCTTCGCCGACACCCCCGCGCCGTCGCCGGAATCGCGGTCGTCTTCCTACTCCTTGCGGTAGGGCTCGCGCGCGTGAGCCCGATGTGGCCCGGACCGTCGCTCCCGGCGGGGGCGACCGCATTGGCGCTGGCGACCGAACCCGCCCACCTGCTGCCGACGATGGGCTGCCCGACCGCGCTGCTCGCGCCTGCCCGCATTGGCGTCGCGGGCGACTCGCTGGTGCTCGTCCCGTAGGCCGGAGGCGACCCGATCAAGATTGTGTGGCCGACCGGGTGGGCGGCGTGGCGGCTCGGGGGACGCGCTGAACTGGTCTCGCACGACGGCACGGTCGTCGG
>DAIDTV010000393.1 GCA_027457005.1 Chloroflexota bacterium | reverse complement strand
GTGCCTGTCCCCGCTCGATCGCCACGGCGACGCTGTCGCGCGGCCAGGGCACCGTCGCGATCGAGGCCCCCACCAGCGGAGATCCCTGCGCCAGGGTCGCCTCGACGATCGTCCCATCCTCGCCGCCCGGGCCGCGCACCTCGCGCACGTTCCCCTGCAGGGCGCGACGGTAGGCGCGCATCACGTCCCGGACGCTCAGCACGCCGATGAGCCGCCCGGCGTCCACCACCGGCAGCCAGCTCGTCTCGTTGTCGCTCATCTGCTCCAGGGCACGGTCGAGCCCGTCGCTGCCCTGCGTGGACGGATACGAGGTGTCCGCGAGCGAGCCCACGGCGGCGGCAGGGTCGGCCCGTTGCAGCGCCTCCAGCGAGGCGATCCCGGCCAGCTGCCCGGCCGCGTCGACCACCGGCACCCCGGGCACCTTCGCGTACCGCGCCCGCTCCAGCACCGCCGCGACCGTCTCGCGGGGCCCGGCGACGCACCGCGGAGCGCGCAGCGCCTGCCCGGCGCTGAGCGACGCCATCAGCGGCACGGCCGAGCGGTACTGGTGGGCCGGCGATTCGTTTCGGTCCCGCAGCTGGTTCTGGTAGATCGAGGCTTCGCCCACCACGAACGTCGCGAGTCCGACCGCCACCATGGCCGGGGCCAGCATCGAAAGGTTGCCGGTCATCTCGGCCACCATCAGCATCACCGCCAGCGGCGCGTGGGCCACGCTCCCGAACAGGGCCATCATGGCCACGATTGTGAACGGCGCCGGATCGGCCGGGAGCCCCGGTGCGATCGGCTCGAGCACCCGCCACATGCCGGCGCCGAGCAGCCCCCCGATCACCATGCCCGGGCCGAAGATGCCACCCGAACCGCCCGAGCCGATGCTGAGCGAGGTTGCCAGGATCTTCGCGAACGGCAGCAGCAGGATCACCCAGAGCGGAATGCCCAGCAGCTGGGTGCTGAACCCCGACTGGAGCCATCCATAGCCCGTACCGAGTGAACCCGGGAGCACGATCCCCATGAGGCCCACGGCGACACCGGCGATGGCCGGCCGCAGCGCGCGCGGGATGGTCCAGCTCCGGAACCACTTCGTGAGCCCGTAGAACGTCCTGACGTAGAGCAGCCCCACCAGGCCGGCGGCGATCCCGATCAGCGCGTAGTAGAGCAGCTGGCTGGGCTGGCTGAACGTCGCATGCGTCTGGTCGCCGAAGATCGGGGCAAATCCCTCCACGCTGCCGTAGATGGAGTAGCCCACGATCGAGGCGATCAGCGCAGGGATGATGGCCTCGACCTCGATGTCGTGGAGGTAGAGGATCTCCGCCGCGAGCACCGCTCCGCCGAGCGGTGCCCGGAAGATGGCGCCGATGCCCGAGCCGATGCCGGTCATCACGGCGATGCGGGCGTCCGTGGGACCGAGGTCCAGCTCCCGGGCCAGGAGCGAGGCGAAGCCGGCGCTGATCTGGGCGGTCGGCCCCTCGCGGCCCGCCGAGCCTCCCGACCCGATGGTGATCGCCGACGCCAGCGCCTTGACCACGCTGACCTGCCAGCGGATCCGGCCCCCGTTGTCGGCGACCGCGATCATCACCTCCGGCACCCCGTGCCCGCGCGCCTCCCGCGCCCACCGGTAGATCAGCGGCCCGTACAGCAGCCCGCCGATCACCGGGATGACCACGAAGA
>DAIDTV010000392.1 GCA_027457005.1 Chloroflexota bacterium | reverse complement strand
CGTGGACGATCTCTCCGATCACGTAGTTTGCCGCCTGTGGGCCGTCGCCGTGCCGCACCACCTGGAAGAGCCGGCACTCCATGGCCGCCGGGCTCTCCGCCACGCGCGGTGCCCGCACCAGCACCGACGGCTCGCGCGTGAAGCCCGCGACGTCGATCGCGATCTTCATCACCTGCTCCTGGTACAGGATCACGCCGAGGGTCTCTCGCAGGACCGGCTCGAGGCTGGGATGGAGGTACGCAACCGGCTCGAGACCCTGGCGGCGGCGCAGGTATGGATGGACCGCGTTTCCCTGGATCGGTCCGGGCCGGATGATCGCGACTTCGACTACCAGATCGTCCAGGTTGGCCGGCCTGGACTTGGGCAGGGTCTGCATCTGAGCCCGACTTTCCACCTGGAAGACGCCGACGGTATCCGCGGCCTGGAGCATCTCGAAGACCTCGGGGACGTCCTCGGGGAGGCGGTCCAGGTCCACACAGGCGGCCAGGTCTGCCTCGATGAGCTGGAGGGTTTCGTCGATCGCGGCGAGCATCCCGAGGCCGAGCAGGTCCAGCTTGATGAGCTTGATCGTCTCCACGTCGCGCTTGTCGAACTGGACGACGACGCGGTTCGGCATCGTGGCGCGTTCCAGCGGCGCGATGTCGATGAGCGGCGCGGCGGTCACGAGCATGCCGCCGGTGTGAATGGAGAGGTGGCGGGGAAAGCCGTCGATGCGGGCACAGAACGCGAGCCAGCGTTCCCAGTGCGGCATGCTGGACGTTGAGCCGCGGCGAGCGTCCGGAGGAACTTGGGCCTGCGGCTCGACGCGGGCCACGCTCGAGTGAGGCTCGGGGCGCTGGAGTCCGGAAACGCCCCTTGTTGCCACTTCGGCCGCCTGCCGTTCACTCTCCACCGCGGGCCCGGTGGCGCGCTGGGGCGCGGGCCCGGTGGCGCGCTGGGGCGCGGGCCCAGTGGTGCGCTCGGGCGCGGGCCCGGCGGCGGGCTCGGGCGCGGGCCCGGTGGCGCGCTCGGGCGCGGGTCCAGTGGCGCGCTGGGGCGCGGGTCCGGTGGTGCTTCGGTGGCCGCCGGCCAGCTTTGCGGCACGTTCTTCGGCGAGCCAGGCGATGCTCGCGGCCGAGTCACCCGGCCCTCCCTCGTCATCCGACCCGATCGGCCGCCTCCTGGCCTGGCGCCGTAGCTGCTCCAGCGCCGAGCCTCCGCCCATGTCGGCGATGTCGATCGTCTGCCCGGGCGCGCCTGCGGCCACGGCCCTCGTGGAGCCTCCGATCCGGGCCGCCGCGGCCATTCCGGCCCCGGTTTTTCCGGGATACCGACGGGGGCGGTAGTAGGTAGTGGGCTCCGGCTCGGAGGCGGCCCGCGTGGCCCCTTTGCCCACGAAAACCGGAGGAATCGGCCTCTCAGGCTCCGGATTCGACCCAACGGAGCCTTCGGGAAGGGCCCGAGGGCGCTCCCTGCCGGCCTTTTCGTCGGTAGAACCGCCGGGGCCGGTATACCGGAGAAAGCGGCCGATCGCGGGAAACCCACCGGCTCCTGCGGGCGAGGAGTACGTAGAGGCGGCCGGCTCGGCGAAGGCCGCGGAACGAGCTCCCGCAGGCCCGGGCGCGGGTGCGGGCTCGGGCTCGGCCGCGGGTGCGGGCTCGGCCGCGGCCGCGGGCTCGGGCGCGGGCGCGGCC
>DAIDTV010000391.1 GCA_027457005.1 Chloroflexota bacterium | reverse complement strand
TCCCGGCCCGCTGGCGGCCGAGATGCTGGTATCGGCGGGCTCGTCGGCGACACTCGCGCCGGCGCGCTCCTCGACCACGGCCGTCGAAAGCGATGTCGCCTCGACCTCCGCGGTCGTCCCGCCCGTCTCGTCCTGGCTCAATGTCCTCTCCTCGTGAACGCCTGCTCCGGCGTGAAACAACAAAAGCCTGAGCCGACGCTCAGGCCTCAGGATACGCAGGTCGCTCGTCCGTGTCCTGGTGAGACTCCGTCCGCCCTCCGTGTCCCCGGTCGCGCCGCTCTTTTCTGCTGTCCCCTCGCAGGGCCCCGGCATCGTACCACACGGGACAAGCCGAACGACCGGCCCGGCCACGGCCCTGCGTCACGGGATCTGCAGCACCTGGCCGGTCCTCAGCAGCCGCGGGTCGGTGATGCCGTTGGCCCGCTGCAGCGCGCTCACACTCACCCCGAAACGGCTCGCGATCCCGATCAGGGTGTCGCCGGCCTTGACCCGGTATGTCGTCACCGCGGCCGAAGCGGGCGCCTGGGTCGCCGGCACGGGCGATGCCGTGGGCGCGGCGGAAGCGATCGCCGTGGTCGCCCCGGGCGACGCAGCGACCGTGGGGTTCACCGTCGGCGGCTGACTGACCACCGCAGCCACCGTGGCCAGGGGCGTCTGTGGGGCGGGCGACGGCCCGGTTGCGCCGGGCAGCCGCGCCACGAGAACGGCGAGCGCAGCCAGCACCACGACCGCCGCAACGGCGGGACCTGCCGCCGCTCGAGGCCCGCGGAACCCTCCTCCGCGGGTGGAACCTGGACGTCCGCCCGTCGCATCCGCGCGGCTCCCGGCCTCCGCCGTTCGCGCCGGGCGCGTGCCTGTGCCCCCGGACGGGCGGGCGCTGTCCTGCGGGGCCTGCCTCCCGGGCGATCCCAACCCCAGGGTTGCCGGCGACCGGTGCCCCCCGACCAGGATCACGGGCGTCGTGTGGCCCAGCGGGCGGGAATGGCGCACCTGCAGCGCGTCGATCGGAATGCCCGCGTCCGCGAAGGCGTCGTCACGGCGCTGGCGGGCGGCCGTGTACGCGGGGCATGCGTCGTACCCGGCGGTCAGGCAGAGGCGCCGCTGCTTGTCGGCGGAGGGTGATTCGAATGGACGCGCCGCGGTGCAGCGATGCTCCCGGTCCGGGTGTGCGAATCGAAAACCGCCCGCGGGTACGAGCACGTACGGGCAGGCGGCGAATTGCGGGTCGGATGGCAGTCTCGCCGGGGACGGCTCCACGCGGCCCGGCGCGGCACGGGGGACGGTGTCGGGGTCGGGAGACTCCTGCGCCCCCATGCGAACCATGCCGTCATCATACCGACCATGCGTTGCGGCGTCCGGCACGGCGCCACGGTCCAGAAACGCAAGAACCCTGGCGACGACCTATTTTCCCGAAAGGCTGCCCTCTCAGTATCTTCGGCGCTGGAGAGCTTAACTTCCGTGTTCGGGATGGGAACGGGTGTGGCCTCTCCGCTACTGTCACCAGGATTCCTGCGAAGCGATGACGTGATCGGCAGCGGCCGTCCGGGCATCTAGCCAGAACGGGCGCCGAATGACTTCGAAGTGCCGTGCACCGTGCGGTGCGACATGGTGATGGACCCCGCGGTCCACCGCAGCTGCCGTTGGGTCAGCTGCTGAATAAGGTCAAGCCCTCGACCATTAGTACGGCTCAGCTACATCGG
>DAIDTV010000390.1 GCA_027457005.1 Chloroflexota bacterium | reverse complement strand
CCCTGGTACTCGCGGGGTGCAGCGGAGGGGCCACGCTGAAGACCGTCGGCCAGGCGGTGGACGCACAGCGCGGGGCGGCGATCCCGGCCGCATCGGCGGCAGCCCCGGCGGCACCCGCGGATGCCGGTGCCTTCTCCGGCGCCACGGGTGAATCCTCTGCTTCGGTCGGCTCGGCGGCGTACGACCCGAACGTCGACCAGGCCCTCATCGTCAAGACGGGATCGATCACCCTCGACGTCGGCGACCTCGACGCCGCGCTCCTGAGGGCACAGGCCGCCGTGACGGCCGCCGGCGGGTACGTCAGTGGGTCCGATCGGGCCGACCAGGGTGGCCAGCAGGTGGCGACGGTGACTTATCGCATCCCGGCGGCGGCCTGGGATCGCACCCTGGTCGCCGTGCGTGCCGTCGGCAGCAGGGTCGAGAAGGAGCAGACCAACACCGTCGAGGTCACCGGACAGGTGGTCGACCTGGGCGCCCGGATCGCGAACCTGCGAGTGACCGAGACCGCGCTGCAGGCGATCATGGCGAAGGCGACGAAGATCCCGGATGTGCTCGCGGTCCAGCAGCAGCTGACCGATGTGCAGGGGCAGATCGAGGAGCTGACGGCGCAGAAGGAGCATCTCCAGCAGCAGGCGGCCATGAGCACGCTCTCCGTGACGTTCCAGGTGCCCGTGGTCGCCGTGACGACCGCCGCCAGCGGTTGGGACCTCGGCACGCAGGTCGATCAGGCCACCGCGCAGCTGATCGAGCTGGCGCAGGGGATCGCCTCCGGGGTCATCTGGCTCGGGATCGTCGTGCTGCCGCTCCTGCTGGTGGCACTGGCGGTGCTGGTTCCGGCGGCCTGGCTCGCGCGGCGGCTCGCCGCCCGGGTGCGCACCGTGCGGGGCCCCGAGCAGCCGATGTGGGGCCCGGGAGCCGGCACGCCCTCCGCCTGACGGTGTCGCGGCTTCTCCAGCGGCCATCGCGGCCGTGCGTCATGCTGGGCCCATCCTCGAGGCGGCACCCGGCGAAGGCGCCGGGATCGCACCGCGAGATCGCAACCGACGGGGGTGGGCATGCGCTTTGCCTTGATGTGCGAGCCGCAGCAGGGCCTCGCGTACGACGAGCTGCTGGCGCTCGCTCGTGCCGCGGAGGCGGCGGGCTTCGAGACGTTCTTCCGCTCCGACCACTACACGAGCTTCCCGGGCGAAGCCGGGCTGCCGACAACCGACGCGTGGGCGACCCTGGCCGGCCTGGCGCGCGAGACCCGGCGGATCGGGCTCGGCGTACTGGTTTCCCCGGTCACGTTCCGGCCCCCGGGCCAGTTCGCGAAGGTCGTCACCACCGTCGACGAGATGAGCGGGGGGCGGGTGGAGGTCGGCCTGGGCGCCGGATGGAACGAGCGGGAGCACGCCGAGTACGGGTTCCCGTTCCCCGACGTCCGCACGCGGTTCGACATGCTCGAGGAGCAGCTCGAGATCCTGCACGGACTGTGGACCGAGCCTGCCGGCTGGTCCTTCGAGGGGCGGTTCTGGCAGATCCGCGGCGGGCGGCTGGTTCCGCGGCCCGTGGAGCGGGTTGGACGCAGCCACCCGAACCTGATCGTGGGCGGGGAGGGGAAGCCGCGGACGGCACGCCTCGCGGCGCGCTGGGCTGACGAGTTCAACGTCTCGAGCCTGGCACCGGACGCCGCTCGAGAGGCGTTCCAGCGGGTGGCGCTGGC
>DAIDTV010000389.1 GCA_027457005.1 Chloroflexota bacterium | reverse complement strand
CGCCGTACTCCATAGCCCGAGCAGCAACAGGCCGCCGGCGAGGCCCCACAAGAGCGCGCTGCGCCGCGCCGAGTTGGCAAGGGCACCGAGCACGGAGCGATCGCCTGAGAGGCGGATGAGGAACGCGAGTGGGATGGCCAGCACCACCACGTTCAACACCATCGCGTCGATGACGACCGCCACGAGGTTCTGGGCCACAAGCGCGACCGCCGCGGCGGGGACGATCTCGAGCACATAGAGCGCGTAGAAGGCGGGCGCGCGCCGGAATGACAGGTTGAGGCTGTGCGGCCAACGGAAGAGCTCGCCCCACGCCCAGGCCGAGGAGAGCGAGATGACGATGGCGGCCAGCAGGCCCGACCCCACCATGCCGATCGCGACGAGCACGCCGCCCCCGTCGCTCGCGAGGGCCGCCAGGCCGGCCGGGAGGGCCAGCCCGCCCGCGGTAAGTGCGCGCACGGGACCCGCGGCGCTGGCCGCCGCGGCGGCGATCACGATGGCCGCCATGAGCAGTTCGCTCGCGATCGCACCGACGAGGGTCTCCCAGCGGGCCGCCCGTAGATCCTGGAGGCCCAGGCCCTTGTCGACCGTGGCGGCCTGCTGGTAGAAGATCATCCAGGGCATGATCACCGCCCCCACGTTGGCCACCACGAGATCGAGGTAGCCCGGACGCCCGACGGGCTGCGCGCCCGTGAGCCCGTCGAGCACGGCGTGCGGGTCGGGGTGCGCCAAGAGGGCCAACCCGACGAAGGCGAACAGCCCGAGCGAGAGGACGAGCGCCAGGCGCTCGAAGCGCCGGTAGCTGCCCGTCAGCACCATGGCGGCATGCAGCAGCAGCGCGCCGCCCACCGCGATCGGGGCCGCGATGTGGAGCAGGCTCGCGCCGAGCACGATGCCGGCGAACTCCGCCACGTAGGCCAGCAGGTCGATGGCGGCCATGGAGAGCACCGCGACCGCGCCCCAGCGCATCCCGTAGCGCTCGCGGATGAGCTCCGCATGCCCCAGGCCGGTCACGATCGCGAGGCGTGCCGTCAGCTCCTGCACGACGTAGAGGACCGGGATGAGCAGGATGAGCGGCAGCAGCATGGCGTAGCCGAACTGGCTGCCCGCCTGCGCCGCGGTCACCACACTGGCCGCGTCGACGTCGGCGAGCATGACGATCCAGGCCGGACCGAGCACCGCGACGAGGTGGCGCAGTTCGAGGCGCTGCACCCCCGCGGCACCGCGCCCGAGGAGTGCGCGGCCCAGTGTGGCCCCGGTCATCGGTCGGCGTCCGGGGTGCTGCCCATGCAGGCAGTGGACCGCGAGCAGACCCTGGGAACGGAGGGCCAATGGTCACCTACGCGGGGTAATATCCGACCATTCAGGTCGGGATTAGGTTCGCAGGGGGATCGCTCGATGTCCTTCGCGCAGACGGTGCTGCTGGCCGCGTTCGCGGGCCTGACGATCTATCTCGGTCTGCCGGTGGGGCGCCTGCGCAACCTCTCGGCGAACTGGCAGGCGCTGCTCACCGCGGCCGCGGGCGGGGTCATCCTCTTTCTCATCTACGACGTGTTGAGCCAGGCCATCGCGCCCGCCAGCGCGGCCCTCGAGGCGTCCCGCCACAGGGGGCCATTGGGGCCCTTTGCGCTCGACGCGAGCGTGCTGGCGGCGAGCGTCGCGGTGGGGCTGCTGTCGGTCACGTATGTGACGAGCCGCCTGAGAACACGCG
>DAIDTV010000388.1 GCA_027457005.1 Chloroflexota bacterium | reverse complement strand
GTATCCACACGTTGAGGATCTGGTACGCCAGCGTTACCAGGATGGCCGTGGCGGGATCGATCCCCAGGCTGACGAACACGAGGGTCATCGCGCCCTCGACGGCGCCGATCCCGTCGGGCACCACCGAGACCACGAAGAACACGATGCTGGCCCCGAGCCCGGCCACGACCACGCCCGCGTCGGGCCGCTGTCCGAACGCCAGGAACAGCGCGTACAGGCCCAGCGCGTTCGCGACGTGGAGCACGAGGCTGAACGCGAACGCGATCGAGACCTCGCGCGGATGGCGCGGCACCGCCTGTGCCGCCTCCGCGAACTGCCCGGCGCTCCGGCGGACCCACCCCTCCGACAACAGGTTCGGGCGCCGGACCAGCGCGCCCACCCGGTTGACGAGCGCGCGGGCGACCCGCAACCCGGCCTCCAGCAGGCCGGGCCGAAGTCCAGCCAGCGCCAGCGCCGCCACGAGAAGCGCGATGAAGGCGACGAAGAACGCGGCGCCCACCACGTCGTACGGGGCCAGCCGGTCCCGCGCGGCGAGCGCGAAGACACCGGCGCCGACGAACGGCAGCGAGGCGAGGAGGTCGATCCCGCTGACCACGACGGTGCCGGCAGCCGCCCGTGCCCCGGACTGGCCGTGCGAGGCCGCGTCGTCGATGAAGACGGCCATGGCCGTCGCTCCCGTCAGGGGCACCACGGTCTTCACGAAGATGGAGGCGAACAGGACCGCGACGAGCCGCCGTGCGCTGGCGCGCACCCCGACCGCGCGGAAGCCGTGCCGGTAGAGGCCGCCGTACAGGGCGAAGGACACGGCGTGGAAACCGATCGCGACGAGGCCCCACCCCCACTGCGCATGGGCCAGATCGCGCCGGACGCCGGAGCCGCCGCCGAAGCGGGTGGCGACGTAGACGACGAACCCCAGGAAGAGGGCGCTGACGAGCCACTGGCCCCAGGGCCGCGGAGCCGGCGCAACGCGCGCGGCGACCATGCCGGGGCCCGGGGTGCCCAGCGCGCCCAGGTCGCGCTCGTCGATCTCGCGGGTCACCCGGGCTGCCCGGTGGGCCCGGCGGGGCCGATCAGTGCAGCCAGGTACGGGGGCAGATCGGCAGGGCGACCCTCGACACCATCGGTCACGGGGGCGGCGAGGATGGTTCGGACCGGGATCACTCCCGCCCACACCGGCAGGTCGAGGTCGGCGGGGTCGTCGATGGGCGGGCCGACCCGGACCTTGGCGGCCGCCTCCTCGATCGGCACGGCGACCACGTGAGTCTGCCGCAGCTCGGGCCCGCTGGGGCGCCGTGCGTCGTCCCAGCGGCCCGGCGCCACGTGCTCCACGATTGCGCGGAGCCCGGCCACCTTCTCGGGATGGTCCCGAACCAGGCGGGCCCGGCCGAGCACCACGACGGAGCGGTAGTTGAGCGAGTGGTGGAAGGACGAGCGGGCCATCACCAGGCCATCGAGCAGCGTCGCCTCCACGGCGACCTCGGGCCCGCCGCGCAGGTGCTGCACGATCCTGCTGGCGGGCAGCCCGTGCAGGTAGAGCGTGTCGCCGATCCGCCCGTGCAGCATCGGGACCACGAACGGGGCTCCCCCAAGAGCGAAGCCCACGTGGCAGACGAACGACTCATCCAGGATGGCATGCACCAGCGCGCGGTCGTACGAGGCCCGATCGGTCCGCCTGACCGAGGTCCGCGGCGTGATCGGAAACGTACCGGCCGGTCCGGGAG
>DAIDTV010000387.1 GCA_027457005.1 Chloroflexota bacterium | reverse complement strand
CGCCGTGCGCCCGAGGGTCGACCGGAGCGCGCCCTGCAGGATCCGGTAGAGGCCCTCGCCCCCGGCGTCCACGACGCCCGCCTCCCGCAGCACCGGCAGCAGCGACGGGGTGCGGGCCACCGCCTGCTCGGCCGCCTCGACGGCGGCGCCCAGCACGGCCTCCATGTCCGGGTCGTGCTCGGCGGCGAACACGGCGGCGGCGGAGGCCTCGCGCACCACGGTCAGGATCGTCCCCTCGACGGGCCGCAGGACCGCGCTGTGCGCCGTCTGGCTGCCGGTGGCCAGGGCGTGCGCCAGGTCAAGCGGGCCCATTCGGGGCCGGCCCGCGAGCGCGTGCGCCATGCCGCGCAGGATCTGCGACAGGATCACGCCGCTGTTGCCGCGCGCCCCCATGAGGGCCCCGTGGCTGATCGCCGCGGACACCGTGCCCACGCTGCGCTCCTCGGCCGGGATCGCCTCGGCCTCGGCGAGCGCGGCCCGCAGGGTGGCCAGCATGTTCGAACCGGTGTCGCCGTCCGGGACGGGGAACACGTTGAGCGCGTTGATCGCCTCCGCGGACTGCTCGAGCATCGCGAGTGCCCCGCGAAACGCGTCGAGCAGGCCGTCTCCGTCGGCGCCCCGCCGGCTCACTCGGGCACGGCTCCGGTGTCCGTCTTCGCCGCGCGCCGCACCTGCAGCCCGCCCACGTGGATCACCAGGCTGTCGACGTCGCGTCCCAGCGCCTGGTGCAGCGCGTAGCGGACGGCCGACTCCACGTTGCTGGCGACCTCGGCGATGGGGACGCCGAAGGCGACCCGCAGCGAGATCCGGACGTCGAGCGTCGGCACGATCCGGACGCTCACCCCGGGCGGGCTGTAGTGCAGCAGCGACTGCAGGCGCGTGCGCAGGTCCGGGTTCGTGAAGCCGACCACGCCGTACGACGTGGCGGCTGCCTGGCGGACCAGGTCGGAGACGGCGCGCCGCGTGACGAGCGCGTGTCCGGGCAGCGGGTTCGATCTCGTTGGGGCGGTCCTTCCGGTGGCTGTGCGATCGATCGACATGCTATAGTACGCAACCGCCGCGCCACAGCCACGGCGCGCCCGATCTCGTCCCTGAACCGATACCTGAGGATCCCATGGCCCGCTCCTGCGCGATCTGCGGCAAGACCTCGATGGGTGGCTTCAACCCCCAGTCGAGCGGCATGAACCGCGTGCGCGCCCACCGGCGCTGCGAGCCCAACCTGCACCGGCTCCAGGTGGAGCGCGGCGGGAAGCTCGTGAACGCGCTCGTCTGCACCCGCTGCCGGCGCACCCTCGCCAAGTCGGCCTGACCAACCGCGCCACGGCCTCGCGCATCCGGGGTGACGTGCCGGTTCCGGCAGCTGCCGCCCGGCACCAGACACGGGCAACGCGGCCGGACCGCCGTGTCAGGCACGCCGGCCCGGTGGCGCACGCCGACCCCGTGACACGCGGCGGCCGCATGACACGCGTCGAATGACCCGCGCCGGCCGCGCGGCGCACGAGGGAACCGCCGCTCACTCCTCCGGCGCGGTACCCTCCCGCTCCGAGTCCAGCCAGATCGTGAACGGCCCGTCGTTGACGAGGTCGACCTCCATCCTCGCCCCGAACACCCCCCGGCCCCCCCGGACCCCCAGGGCCTCCAGCTCGGCGGCGTAGGCCGCGTAGAGGCGCGCGCCCACGTCCGGCGTCGCGGCCCGCAGGAACGAGGGACGGCGTCCGCGGCTGGTGTCCGCGTACAG
>DAIDTV010000386.1 GCA_027457005.1 Chloroflexota bacterium | reverse complement strand
TACCCGGAGAGCGCAAGCGTCAGGTCGAGCTCGGCGAGGAATGAGCGCAGCACGTGCTCGACGCCTCGCTGACCGCCGACGGCAAGTCCCCATGCGTACGGTCGCCCAAGCAGCACTGCCCGTGCACCGAGCGCAATGGCCTTGAAAGCGTCGGCGCCCGTCCGGATCCCGCTGTCGAACAGCACGGGGACGACGCCGCCGACCGCCTCGACCGTGTCCGGCAGGGCATCGAGCGCCGCGATGGCGCCGTCCACCTGGCGTCCCCCGTGGTTCGAGACCACGATCGCGTCCGCCCCGTGGTCGATGGCGCGACGGGCATCGTCGGGCCTGAGGATGCCCTTGAGCACGAGTGGCAGGCGGGTGGAGTCGCGCAGGAAGGTCAGGTCGCTCCACGTCACGGACGGGTCCGAGAAGATGGCGAGGAACCGCGCCACCGCCGGGCGGACGTCCTGTTCGGGTGGAACCGGCAGCTCCGCTCGGAAAGCCGGGTCGGACAGGTAGCTCGCCAGCCCGGCGGCACGCAGGAACGGCAGGTACCCGTTGGCGAGATCGCGGGGTCGCCACGCGAGCATGCGGGTGTCGAGAGTGACGACGATCGCGCCGTATCCGGCCGCCTCGGCCCGTGCGACGAAGCTCCGGGCGACGTCACGGTCGCGCGGCCAGTACAGCTGGTACCAGCGGCGTCCGGCACCGTTCGCGTCCGCCACCTCCTCGATCGTGAACGACGAGACGCCGCTGAGGATCAGCGGTACCTCGGCTGCCGCGGCCGCTCGCGCGACAGCCAGCTCCCCGTCGGCGTGGAGGATGCCCTGGACGCCGATCGGCGCCAGCAGCACCGGCGCCGGGAGGCGCGCCCCGAGCATGTCCACCGACAGATCCCGGTGCTGCACGTCGACGAGCATGCGCGGGACGATCCGCCAGCGGCGGAACGCCTCGCGGTTGGCCCGCATCGTGTCCTCGCTGCCCGCGCTTCCGGCCACGTATCCGAACGCTTCCGCGTCGAGCACCTCGCGGGCCCGGGCCTCCATCGCGTCGGGCGTGATCGGAAGATCGGGTCGAGCGCCGCCCGCTCCGGCCATGTAGATGCCGTTCTGGTACTCCGCGAGCGGCGCGACGTCGGGCGTCACGTGGTCGGTCATGGTCCCCCCTCGCAGGCTGGTCGGCGGATTATATGGGCGTCGCCACCGCCGGCCACGGCGGGCGCGGTATGAGCATCCGGGCCGGCCGTCGGCCCGAGTTCGGACCGGGCGCGTCAGTACAGCGGCTCGCCCGCCAGCTTCTCCCGCCAGAGGTCCTCGAGGGCGCGGAGGTCGGCGATCACGTCGGCGCGCGGGGATTCCGGCTCCACCTCGAGCGTGTCGAGCACCTCGAGCTCGAACGCCTCGATCCCGTACTCGCGAACGTCCGCGGTGAGCCGGCCGTCGAGAGCTCCCGCGAGGCTCGTCGCACGCGCGAACTCGAGCTTGTTGCGCACGCTGCGGAGGTCGAGGGCGGACGCGAGGAGGGCCCTGCCGGTCACGGTGTTGCGGACCAGGTACACGCCCGGCTCCGTGCGCCGCCGCTCGTACTCGGCGCGCAGCTCGCGGCGTCGATCGGCGCTGGCCATCGTCCCCTCCGTCCTGTGGACCCCATGATGCGCCACGAGCCTCCGCCGCGCGGCGGCCTGCACGCGTCCCTGCCGCTGAAGCGGTGAACCAGGGAGCAGTGGAGGGCGGCGGAGCGCCACCGGGATCACCGAGGTCGTGCTGTCGAT
>DAIDTV010000385.1 GCA_027457005.1 Chloroflexota bacterium | reverse complement strand
CGCTCACCGTGGTCAACCGCGGCGGTGCGTTCCTCGTGCCGCTGCGGATCACGGTCGCGCACGAGTACACCCACGCGCTGCAGGACCAGCACTTCGGGTTCGCCACGCTGGGCGCGGGCACGGGAGCCGCGCTCCCCGTGGACCGCGAGCTCGCCCTGCAGGCGCTCGCCGAGGGCGACGCGTCGCTCCTGGTCGCGACCTGGATGCGGGACCACGTGACGGCCGAAGAACGGGGCGAGCTCGAACGGCTCGCGGCGGCGGCGCCGCAACCCGCCATGCCGCCCGTGCTCGCACGGCAGCTCACCTTCCCGTACGTCGAGGGCGCCGCCTTCGCCGAGGCGCTCTACGCGGCCGGCGGATGGGCGCGCATCGACGCGGCCTACGCCCGCCCGCCATCCTCGACCGCCGAGATCCTGCACCCCGAGCGGTACCTGACCGGCTGGCGACCGGTCACCGTCGAGCCACTCCACCTCGCGACCCCCGCGCTGGACGACGGGTGGCACGAGACGTGCCGCGAGACGCTCGGCGAGCTGGGACTGCAGGCCTGGCTGACGAGCCGGCGCAGCGGCCCGGGCGAGACGCCGCTGGCGCAGGACGAGGCGCGGGCCGTGGCGGAGCACTGGACCGGTGATGAGTTGGCCCTCTGGGAGCACGGGGAATCCTGGGTGCTCGGCTGGACCACGGTCTGGGACTCGGACACCGCCGCCGCCTCATTCGTGTCCTCCGCAGGGCCGACCGGCGATGCCCGGCGACTCGACCGTGACGGCGCGCGGGTCACGCTCCGGCTCGCCGCGGACGCGGCGTCGCTGCAGCTCGCCACGCCGCGACGCTGACCAGCCACAGCGCCTGGACGCTTTCGCAGCAGGCGCGCTCGGCGAGCCCCGTCGCCCGACTTTCGGGTCAATAGGCCCGCGCAACGGGGAGGTTGACGCCCTGCGGCCACCGGGACGCGAATGGAGCGGCTTCTGGCGGACGCCGGCGCGACCGGGGGCTTCGGGAGCATGCCCAAGCCGCGCTGGCGTTCATCGCTGCCCCGCTCGAGCCGCTGCGCCGCTGCCGGAATCCCTGCGTGCGGCGAGTCGCCAGCCGACAAAACCGCAGGCGGCGCCGAGCGTCAGGGCGACCGTGAGCGCGAGGGACACCTCGAGGACCGTCGCGGACCAGGCCGGGTTCCACAGAAGGACCGCGAGCGCGGCGTAGCCGACTACGATCGAACCGGCGAGGGCGCCACCTGCGGCGGCGCCCGCCGCCGGGCCGCGCCCCCCGCGCGGGGTCCGGTACGCTGCCGCCCCGCTCGCGCCGCACAGCAGCGCTCCCAGCAGCAGTTGGGGCGGCGACACTTCCATGTAGCCGGACCAGAACCGGGTCGCGACCTGAGCGGCGAGCCCGAAGAGCAACCCGATGCCGATGAGCCAGACGAGCCGGTGTGGCGCCGCGTACACGGTGACGCTCCGCATCCCCCGCGCCTCCTCGCAGCATGCTCGGCCTTCGCCCGATCGGGCGGCAGGGCCGTTCCGCCCGATCCGACTGGCATCGAGCCGCGGAACGCCAGGCCGGCGATGCGACGCGCCATCGCCTGCGGTCCGACGCCCTGCCCCCTCCGCGCGGTCAGCGCGACCGCGGCAGCTCGATGAGGCCCCGTTCGATGGCGGTCGTCACGGCCGAGGTCCGGTCGGCCACGCCCAGCTTCTCGAACACGTGGAGGAGGTGCGACTTCACGGTGGCCTCGCCGATCCGCAGGTCGCGCGCGATCTCCCG
>DAIDTV010000384.1 GCA_027457005.1 Chloroflexota bacterium | reverse complement strand
CGGCCGGATTGCCGCCCGCGCCCCCGACCTGGCAACGGCGCTCGCGTCGGCGCTCGACGCCGAGGTGGATCGCGGCCGCCTCGGGCGCGTGGTGCGCGTGCGGGCGTCGCTCCCCCTTCCGGCCGCCCTCGAACGGCTGGGCACGCTCCCCTACCCGGTCGACCCACGACATCCCCTGGTCTGTCTCGACACCGAGACGACCGGCCTGGGCACCGCCGCGGGGACCGTGGTCTTCCTGGTCGGTCTCGGCCGGTGGGACGGCGAGCGGTTCGAGGTCGAGCAGCTGCTGCTGCCGGACCAGCCCGACGAACCGGCGTTCCTGGCCGCGCTCCAGGACGCGATCCGCCCGGACGCCTGGCTCGTGACCTACAACGGGCGAGGGTTCGACTGGCCGCTGCTCGTCACGCGGTTCCGGCTGCAGGGCGCCCCGGCGCCGATGCACGCGGGCCATCTCGACCTGCTCCCCGTTGCCCGCCAGCTCTGGCGCCATCGGCTGGACAACGCCCGCCTCGCCACCGTGGAACGCGCCATCGCGGGGGTGTACCGGCACGACGATCTGCCGGGCGCGCTGATCCCCGGCCGCTACCTGGACTTCCTCCGCACCGGGGACGCGGGCCCCCTGCGTGCCGTGGTCGAGCACAACCGCCAGGACGTGGTCTCGCTGGGGCTCCTCCTGGCGCGCCTGGCGGACCGATACGCGGACCCCCTGGCGCGCGACCGGGAGCACCCTGGAGACGTGGCCGCCCTCGGCCGCGCCTACGCACGACACCGCCGTGGCCACGGCCGTGGAACCCGGGCTGCGCGAGCGACTCGCGGTCGAACGGGCCCGGGTGCTGCGCCTGTCCGGTCGCCACGCCGAGGCCGCGGCCGCCTGGCGCCTCATCGCGGAGTCCGGGGGCCCGCTCAGCGCCGTGGCCTGGGTCCAGCTTGCGAAACACCTAGAGCACGGCCGCCGCGACCCCGCGGCGGCCCTCGAAGCGGCCGAGCGCGCGACGGCGCTGGTCGAGCGGCACCGGCTCGGCGGCCGCGCGCTGCCACGGCTCGAGCACGACCTGGCC
The DNA here is from genome assembly GCA_027457005.1 of Chloroflexota bacterium. Lineage (GTDB taxonomy): Bacteria > Chloroflexota > Limnocylindria > Limnocylindrales > CSP1-4 > JAJYNJ01. The sequence goes on along the minus strand of DAIDTV010000384.1, from coordinate 702 downwards.
AGGCGCCGGGCCCGTCTCCGCCAGCGCCTCGCCCGCCAAGCAGCAGCGGGGATGCCCGGGGAGCGCCGGCAATCCCCGGTCGATCCGGCACCAGGACACGGGCCCGGCCCTGGGCCGGATCAGGTCGTCCGGATCTCGCGCAACCGCCGCTGAATCGCGGCCAGGTCCGGGACCGCCGCCAGGCCCGGCGCCTCCACGGACAGCGACGCCGCGGTCGCCGCGAAGTGGAGGGCGCGGCTGCCGTCGCCGCGACCGGGTCCGAGCAGGAGGCGGGCGGCGAGCAGCGCGGCCAGGAACACGTCCCAGGCACCGGTGGGGTCCACCTCGCGGCGGGGGCGCACGGCGCGCCAGCGCCGCGCGTCGAGGCGCCCGTCGGCGGCGCGGTGCAGGTACACGCCTCCGGCACGGCCGGCCGTCAACGCGAGGCCGCTCCCGGGGCGACCGAGCAGGTCCGGGATCGCGTCGCCCTCGTCGACCTCCTGGTCCCGGATGCCCTCCCCGCGGGGCGGCAGGTCCTCCCGGCTGAGCACCGTGACGTCGGCCCGCGCCTGGACGAGCCCGCCCCGGGGGGCGAGGTGCCGGACGGGCCGCCCGACCGCCAGGTCGCGCAGCTGCCCCTGCCAGCCCAGCCCCACGAGAGCATCCGGACGCGGGACCAGCGCCCACTCCGGGCCGATCTCGCCAGCCCCCGGCACCAGCAGG
>DAIDTV010000383.1 GCA_027457005.1 Chloroflexota bacterium | reverse complement strand
CTCCACGACGACCCGGCGGTCGGTCGGGAGGGCACCGGCCGCCTCGCGCTCCTCCTCCAGGTAGGCCACCAGGTTCTCGGCCGCCAGCGCGTCGAGGTGATTCTGTTCGCGGAGCCGCGCGATCACGGTCTCCCGACCGGGGGTGCCGCGGACCAGGTCGCTCTCGGCCTCCCGGACCAGCGCACCCAGCGCGCGGCCCAGCTCGATCGGCCGGCCCACCGCGTCGCCCTTCCAGAAGGGCAGCTTGCCGGGCTCGCCCGGCGCGGGCACGACGACCACTCGTTCCGCGGTGATCTCCGTCACCCGCCAGCTGCTGGCCCCGAGCACGATGACGTCGCCGTGCATCCCCGCGCGGAGCTCGTAGACCATCTCCTCGTCAAGCTCGCCGACGCGGCGCCCGGGCGTCCCGGCCTCGCCGGCCACGAACACGCCGAACAGTCCACGGTCCGGGATCGTCCCGCCGGACGTGACCGCCACGACCCGGGCGTCCCGCCGGCCCTCCACGATGTCCGTCGTCCGGTCCCAGACGAGGCGCGGCCTGAGCCCGGCGAACTCGTCCGAGGGATACGCGCCGGCGAGCATCGCGAGCACCCCCTCGAAGGCTTCCCGGGTGAGCGTCTCGAAGGGCGCCGACCGCGTCACGGTCGCCAGCAGGTCGTCCACCGACCAGCGGTCCATGACCGTCATCGCGACGAGCTGCTGGGCCAGCACGTCGAGGGGGTTGCGCGGGATCGTGGTCGCCTCGATCAGGCCCTCCCGCATCCGTTCCGCGACGACGGCGCACTCCAGCAGGTCGCCGCGGTACTTGGGGAAGATCACGCCGCGGCTGACCTCGTCGATGCGGTGCCCGGCGCGGCCCACGCGCTGCAGCCCGCGGGCGACCGAGGTCGGAGACTCGACCTGGATCACCAGGTCGATCGCGCCCATGTCGATCCCGAGCTCGAGCGACGAGGTCGCCACGAGCGCAGGGAGCCGGCCATCCTTGAGCGCCTCCTCGATCGCCACTCGCTGCTCCCGGGCGATCGAGCCATGATGGGCCCGGACGAGGTCCTCGCCGGCGAGCTCGTTGAGGCGCTGCGCGAGGCGTTCCGCGAGGCGCCTGCTGTTCACGAACACGAGCGTGCTCCGGTGTGCCCGGATCAGCGCCAGGATCGGCGGGTGGATTGCCGGCCAGATGCTGACACGCAGGTCGCCACCGCCCCTCCGGCCGCCCGGCTGGCCGTCCGGGGAGGGCTGGTCGCCGGGGTGGCGCATGTCCTCGACCGGCACCACCACCGAGAGGTCCAGCGCCTTCCGGGCCCCGGCATCCACGATCGTGACCGGGCGGCCTTCGCCGACGCCCGCCAGGAAGCGCCCGATCGTGTGGAGCGGCCGCTGGGTTGCCGACAGGCCGATCCGCTGGAGGGCCGGCGCACCGGGCGGGCGGAGGTGCTCCAGGCGCTCCAGGCTCAGCGCGAGGTGCGCCCCGCGCTTCGTGCCGGCGACGGCGTGGACCTCGTCGATGATCACGTGCTCCACGCCCCGCAGGACCTCGCGCGCCTGCGACGTGTGGAGCAGGTAGAGCGACTCCGGGGTCGTGATCAGGATCTCGGGCGGCCGCTTCGCGACGAGGCGGCGCTCCTCGGTCGGGGTGTCGCCCGTCCGCGACGCGATCGAGATTGCGCGGACCGGGCTCCCGAGCCGCGCTCCCGCCAGCTCGATCCCCGCCAGGGGAGCGCGGAGGTTGCGCTCGACGTCGTAGGCAAGCGCCTTGAGCGGGCTGACGT
>DAIDTV010000382.1 GCA_027457005.1 Chloroflexota bacterium | reverse complement strand
GGCGTCCTGCACGGGTCCCGCTCGTACATGCTGCAGGATCCCGACGGGCAGGTCGTGGAAGCCGTCTCGCTCTCCGCGGGGCTCGACTACCCGGGCATCGGGCCGCAGATCTCCGCCCTGTTCGACGCGGGACGGATGGAGGTGCTCGCGGCGACCGACTCGGAGGCGGTCGACGGGCTCCGGCTGCTGACCGGCACCGAGGGCATCATCCCGGCGCTCGAGCCGGCACACGCGATCGCGGCGCTGCCGGCGCTGCTCGGGGCCGACGAGGGGCGTCCTCCGGGGCGTCCACCGATCGCCCAGCTGCCGGCCGATGCACTGGTGGTCCTCGGCCTCTCCGGTCGGGGCGACAAGGACCTGGGCGTGCTCGGTGGCGACGAAGAGGTGCCGGCGTGACGGTTGCCGCGGCGGCCGAGCCCGGAACCGACGCGACACCCGGGGCGGCCCGCATTCGCGAGGCGTTCGCGGCGGCCAGGTCGGCCGGCCGGATCGCGCTGATCCCGTACGTCGTGGCCGGGTATCCGGACGCTCCGACCAGCGAATCGATCGCGCTGGCCGCCATCGACGCCGGCGCCGACCTGCTGGAGATCGGGCTGCCGTACTCGGATCCGCTGGCCGACGGCACCACGCTGCAGCGCGCCTCGGCGGCCGCCATCCGCGCCGGAGCCACCCTCGAGCGCTCGCTCGAGCTGGTGCGGCGCGTGCACGCCGCCCGGCCCTCGATCCCGCTGGTGCCGATGGCGTACGTGAACCAGGTCATCGGCGGAGGAGACCCCGGCGACCCCATGCGCCGCCTGGCCGAGGCCGGGGCGAGCGGCTGCATCCTGGCGGACCTGACCCCCGACGAGGGAGCTCCGGTCGAGGCGGCCGCAAGGGACGCCGGCCTTGCCGTGATCTACCTGGTGACCCCGACCACGCCGCCCGAGCGGCGGGCCTGGATCGCCTCCCGGACCGGTGGCTTTCTCTACGTGGTCTCGCTGGTGGGTGTGACCGGGGCGCGTACGGCGCTGCCGCCGGGGGTGGGCGCGTTCGTGCGGCAGGTGCGCTCGGCCAGCCCGGTACCCGTCTCGGTCGGCTTCGGCGTGTCGCGCCCGCAGCACGTCCGGCGCCTCGCCCGTGTGGCGGACGGGGTGATCACGGCGTCGGCGCTCGTGGATGCCCTGGGCCCGGAGGGACGGAACGTCGCAGCGGTGCGACGCCTGGTGGGAGAGTTGCGCGCGGCGACCGCGGGCTCCGAGGGCCACCGCAGCCGGGGGGCGTATCGGCGGGTGGGATGCGGCGCACGTATCAGGCTCGGCGGTCGCGGTTGCGGCGGCCTACCAGGCGTACCGCGCCGGCGAGCGAGAGGCTCTGGTCAGCGCGGCGGACGCGTGGCAATCCTGCCGGCAGGGCGAGCGCGTGCCGCTGAGTCCGTGATCGGGGCGCGGTCCGCCCGGTCTGGCCCGCCGGGCGCATCGAGCCAGCCACCAGCCCCGTCGGCTCCGACCGGCGGCGCTCTCGTGTGCCCGCGGGCATCCCGGCGGGCTGGCGGTGACCGTCAGGGTCGCGGGTGGTCGTCGTCCCAGTGCCAGCGAGCGTCGTCGTCCTCGGGCACCTGCGCTCCGTACTCGATCCCGTCTGCCCGATGGGAGGCCCGATACCCTCCGACCCTCGACGAGCGCACCCATGCCCGCGAGAGCAGCACGAGGGCGACCACGATCACGATCAGCAGCGCGACGGTGGTCAGCAACGCGTCCATGGATGCGATGTTGGCCCTTAGCGTGCGGCTGACAAGAGC
>DAIDTV010000381.1 GCA_027457005.1 Chloroflexota bacterium | reverse complement strand
CCTGCACGACGCCCATCGGCGTCACCACGATCCGGGCGCTCGGCAGCACCAGCCACGCGCCCGCGCCGCCCGCCACGACGAGCAGCAGCACGCCCAGGAGGGCAACCAGCCGGCGCCGTCGCGGCTTCGGCCCCGGTTCGTGGCGGAGCGGCCCGGCCACCGGCAATGCGCCGGCCGAGCGAGGTCCGGGCGTGGCCTGTGCGGCCCGGTCCGGGCCCGTCCCCGCGGCGAGGACCTCGTCCGTCTCTCCCCCGGGGGCACGCTCGCCCTCGGCCGGCGTGCGCGCCACGTCCGACGCAGCCGGCACGGCGGGAGCGAGGGAGGCGGGCTCGCCGGCGCCGGGCCACGAGGGCGGTTGCCCCGCGCGGCCCGCGGCACCCGGGGCGGGGACATCGCCGGACCGCCGCAGGCGCCCCTCGCCCGGATATGCCACGGCGCCACCCGACGGGCCGCGCCGCTCGCGTGCCTCCTGCTCGAGCTCGTCGGCCAGCGCCGCCTCGTAGGCCGCCACGGTGGCGTACGCGGGCAGCCCCGCGGCGATCGAGATCGCCCGCACCGACGTCTCGGGGGCGACGATCGCGAGCCGTCTGTCCCGTGCCGCCGCCTCGCGTGCGAGCAGCCGGAAGTTGATCCGGCTCGTCGCGACGCGCGAACCGGCCGGCAGCACGAGCGCCACGTGCGGCTCGCCCGACGCCCGGAGGCGGGCCACGGCCGTGGTCACCTCGTCGTCGACGTCGAGGTAATGGATCGCCATCGGAGCCAGTCTGCCTCAGACCTTCATGGCGCGCAGCACCCTGCGCAGCGCGGCATCCAGCACGGACTCCTCGGCCGCCATCTCCACCGCCTGGTAGGCGAGGCCCATGGGCGTCACGTCCTGCTGGTCCACGAGCAGGCTGGTCTCGTCGCGCACGCCGCGCACCTCCCCCGGCACGGCGACCGTGACCTCGGGGGGGCGGGGGAACGGCAGCCGCCTGGCGAACCCCGGGTCCCGCAGCGCGGCCTGCACCTCGGGGAGCCCCGCGCCTCCACCGCACAGGTAGATCCGTCCGGGCAGGAGATCGCCGCCCGCGAGCTCCTCGAGCACCAGCTCGACGCCGGCCGACCAGACCGCCACGTCCTCCTTCACCACCGCGGCCAGGCGCTCACCGTCCGGTACCTCGAGCCCCCGCGCGTAGTCGATCTTCATCGCCTCGGCCCGCTGGAACGGCAGCCCCAGCTGGTCGGCGAGGCTCTTGGTGAAGGCGCGCCCGCCCAGCGCGAACATCCGGGTGCCCTCGATGCCGCCCGCCCTCACCAGCGCGACGTCGGTCGTCCCGCCGCCCACGTCGACGAAGAGCCCGCCGGCCTGCTGCACCTGGTCGCCGCCGAGGCAGCGCGCCACCGCGAACGGCTCGGCCACCACGGCCAGCAGCTGCAGGTCGAGCTGCGCCGCGACGCTCTGCAGCGCCCCCAGGTGGACCAGCGGCGCGAACGCGTTGAAGATCGAGATCCGGACATGGCGCCCCTGGAACCCGATCGGGTTGGTCACGGGGTAGCCGTCGATGGCCGCGCCGGTCACGGCCGCGTGGACCAGGCGCACGTCCACGTTGGGGAGCCCGGTCTCCCAGGTCACCGCGCGCTCGGCCTCGCGCAGCGCCTCGTGCTGCACGCCGTCGATCAGGCGCTGGAGCTCGGTCTCGCTGATCGGCTGGTCGGGGCGCCGGCGTTCCTGGGAGAGGGTCGTGGTGAAGCCCTTCACCAGCTCGCCGGCGATCCCGACCACGGCCTGGCTGGGGCGGAAGCCGGCCAT
>DAIDTV010000380.1 GCA_027457005.1 Chloroflexota bacterium | reverse complement strand
CTCAGGCGCTCCCTACGCCCTGCTCTACGGAACCGCGAGCTACTACCGCCACCTGCATCTCCAGGATGCCGGACCCGTGGTCGGCGTGTGCGGCTGCCCGTCCTGCGCTCTGGCAGGGAGCGGCCGGATCGCCCGGGCGCTGGCCGCGGAGCTGGGCACGGAGGTCGGCCGCAAGCCCGAGAGCGGCAAGCTCGCCCTGGAGTACCTGCCGGTCCACATCCACGGAGCGGCCTCTCCGCTGATAACCCTCGACGGCGAGCCGCAGGCGGTCACGCGCGAGAACGCGGCGGCATGGGTGCGAGCGGTGGCGAGCGGCGCCACTCCCGCCACTTCCGCCACTCCCGGTAGGCCCGCCACTTCCGCCGGGCCCGCCGGCGCGCGGCGGAGGGCCAACGCGTCCGGACCGGGCGGCGCCGGCCAGAAGGGCGCTGCCTCTCGGAGGCCGCAGGCATGACGAACGCGGTCATCCTCGAGACCCCGGCGCGCTTCCCGCGCGTGCTCCTGCCGGCGAACCTGCCGAGCAACCCGACGGACCTCGAAGCGGCCCAGGCGAGTGGCTGGTTCTCGGCGCTCCGGACCGCCATCACCGAGCTTAAGCCCGAAGGCGTCATCGCCGCGCTCTCGGCCTCGGGAATGCGTGGCCGCGGGTTCCCCGGCGTCCCCCTCGGCGACAAATGGGAGTCGTGCGCCCGCGCCGAGGCCGACCGCAAGTACGTGGTCGTCAACGCGTTCCAGTCCGATCCGTCCGTGCTGACGGATCGCATCCTGCTCGAGCGCAACCCCTACGCCGTGTTCGAGGGCGCGGCCATCGCCGCCTTCACGGTGGGAGCACAGGAAATCATCTTCGCGGTGCGGGCCGAGGCAACGGACGCCATCCGGACACTCGAGGCCGCGTTCGCGATTGCCCGCCAGGCCGGCTACCTCGGCGACAACGTCATGGGTACCGGGCTGGAGCTCCAGGCATCGGTCCGGCCGCTCGAAGGCTCGTACATGCTCGGCGAGGAGACGGTCCTGCTCAAGGGCCTCGAAGGCCGGCGAGGCCAGCCCGAGCAGCAGCCGCCCTACACCACGACGCGGGGCCTTTTCGACAAGCCCACCCTCATCCACGGCCCCCAGACATTCGCCGCGGTCCCGACCATCGTCAACGGCGGCCTCGCGGAGTACGTCGAGACGTCGCCGAAGGCCTTCGCCGGCACGGTCCTCGTCCAGATCTCCGGCGCGGTCGTGCAGCCCGGCATAGCCGAGGTCCCGCTCGGCGTGACGCTCCGCGAGGTCCTGGACACGGCTGGCGGCGTACCCGCGTCGCGCCGGCTCAAGGCCGTCCTCGTCGGTGGGCCGTCGGGCGGCCTGATCCCCGCGATCGGCCTGGACGTCACCTTCGACCAGGGCTCGCTCCAGAAGGCCGGGGCGCAGATCGGCTCCGGGTCCATCGTGGTGGTGGACCAGACCGCGTGCGTGGTGGACCTTGCCGCGACTCTGACGCGCTTCTCCGCCGACCAGGCCTGCGGCAAGACGATCCCGTGCCGGATCGGGCTGCGCCGCATGGCTGAGATCGGGCAGCGCTTCTGCGATGGACTCCCGCGCGGCGACGACGTCGCGCTCCTCAACGACCTGGCCGCCGACATCGTCGAGAGCGCGCTCTGCGATCACGAGCGGCGCGCCACTCTCGCCCTCACGAGCCTCGCCCGGTATTTCCGCGACGAGCTCGACGCCCACATCGTTCGCAACACATGCCCGGCGGGCGTCTGCCATCCGATTGCCAAGGCAGGCGCGCGTACGGGCGCGGCTTCTTGA
>DAIDTV010000379.1 GCA_027457005.1 Chloroflexota bacterium | reverse complement strand
GCATCGAGATCGAGCGGCTCGGCGTGCTGCAGGTCGATCAGGTCATGGGCGCGACGGAGGGCAGGCAGCGTGAAGAGCGGCAGCCCTGGCATCGCTTCGATTATGGCTCAGCCCGCCTCGTGACTGCCCACGGCGGGGGCGGGGACCTCAGGCGATCTGGCCCGCGCTCACGCCTGCCCCAGCCGGTAGACACGCCTGGCCAGGCCCACCGCCATCTCGCGGGCCATGTCGACCGCCCCGGCTTCGTCCACCAGGCCCCGCACCACCAGCCCGGCCAGCCAGTCGGCGCTGGCGCGTCGCCAGACATCGTGCCGGGCCGGGATGGACACGAACGCCCGCGTGTCGTCGTTGAACCCGGCCGTGTTCCACAGCCCGGCCGTCTCCATCACCTGGTCGAAGTAGCGCGCCATGCCGTTCAGGCTGTCGTGGAACCACCAGGGCGGTCCCAGCCTGACCGCGGGGTAATGTCCGGCCAGCGGCGCGAGCTCCCGCGCGTAGCTGCTCTCGTCCAGGGTGAAGAGGACCAGCGTCAGCCGCGGGTCGTCGCCGAACCGCTCGAGCAGCGGCCGCAGGTTGCGCGTGAACTCGGTCGCCACCGGGATGTCGGCGCCCTTGTCGGCCCCGAACCGCTCGAAGATCGCGGTGCTGTGGTTGCGGAAGGCACCCACGTGCAGCTGCATCACGAGCCCGTCCTCGACGCTCAGGCGCGCCTCCTCGATCAGCAGGTGTCCCGTGAACCGGCGCGCGTCATCGGCGGTCGCCTCTCCGCGCAGGGCCCGGGCGAAGATCGCCTCGGCTTCCGCGGGGTCGAGCGGGGCGGTGTAGGCGGATTCCACGCCGTGATCCGTGGCCGTGGCGCCCATCTGCCTGAAGAATGCCCGGCGCTCCTCGAGGGCCGTGACGAGCGCGGCGCACGAGGTGATCTCGCGCCCGCAGGCCCGGCCGAGGTCGTCCAGGCGAGCGCGCCAGTCCGGCGCGGTGAGGTTCACCACGGCGTCGGGCCGGAACGTCGGCCGAACGTCACCGGCCCAGCCGGACGCCCGGATCGCCTGGTGCCAGGTCAGCGGGTCGCCGGCGTCGTCGGTGGTGCAGAGGGTCTCGATGTTGAACCGCTCGAACAGGGCGCGCGGTCGGAACGCGGGGCTCGCCAGCCTGTCGCTGATCTCGTCGTAGACCGCCTGTGCGTTGGCCCCGTTCAGCGGCTCCGGGATCCCAAACACCTCGTGCAGCTCCTGCGCGAGCCAGATGCCGGTGGGAGTGCCCCGGAACAGGTGGAAGTGGTCGGCGAAGAGCTGCCAGATCTCGCGGTGGTCGGCCGTGGAGGGACTCCCGTCGCGCCGCGGCACCCCGAGCGCGTCCAGCGGGATGCCCTGGGAATGGAGCATGCGGAACACGTAGTGGTCGGGGATGATGAACAGGTCGGCGGGCGTTCCGAACGTCGCGGTCTCGTCGGCCAGCAGGCGCGGATCGACATGGCCGTGCGGGCTGACGATGGGGAGGCGGGCGATCTCCTCGTACAGCGTGCGTGCCACGCGCCGCTGGGCCGGGTCGGGCGCGAAGAAGCGATCGGCCGACAGATGCGATTGCCATGGGTGCATCGTGCCTCCGGTCATCTCTCGACGGTCGCCGGCGCGGCGTCGTCGCGCCACCAGTCGTCGACCCGCTCCAGGAACGCGGCGACCATGCCCTGGCGCAGTCCCTCGGGCACCACGGTGATCTCCTCGAGCCCGTAGTGCGCGAGCACGGCCGCGATGATAAGGAGGCCCGGCGGCAGGATCCGGACGCGCGCGGGATCCTCGCCGCTGCGCCGGGCCAGCCGCTGCGCGGAGCGTTTGAGC
>DAIDTV010000378.1 GCA_027457005.1 Chloroflexota bacterium | reverse complement strand
CCCCCCCCCCCGCCGCGCGTCCGACGACCTGCTCGGCCGGCCCCGGCGTCACCGGCGCTCCGGGCCGCGCCGTCTCCACGCGCCGCATGCCCCGCACCAGCTCCCCGTAGTCGACCGAGCGTGCGCCCCGGGATTGCGTGACGTGGCCTCCGGCTGCGACGAGCTCGGCGGGCTCGACGCTCCAGCGGGCCGCGGCCAGGCCGACCAGGCATTCGCGCGCCCACGCCGCAGCGTGCCGCAGGTGTTCGCCCGCATCGGGCATCGACCGGCTGCCGAACGTGCCGGCATCGAAGGGGCAGATGTCGGTGTCCCCCATCACCAGCCGGACGGCGGCGAGCGGCACGCGCAGCTCCTCCGCGACCCTCAGGCTCAGGGCGGTGCGGTTGTCCTGTCCAACGTCGACCTTGCCGGTGAAGGCCGTGGCCACCCCGTCGGCGCCGACGTGGATCCAGGCTCCCGCGCTGGTCACCCAGCGACCCGGGTCCGCGGCCTTCGCGGGCTCGAGGACGACGATCAGGCCGTCGGGCAAGACGTCGAAGTAGTCGCGCTGCCCGGAGCTGGCCAGATCCCACGGCCGCCGGGGTCCCGCGCCAGCTCGGCTGCGCGGCGCACGGCGCGCAGGATGCGCGGGTACGTGCCGCAGCGGCAGACGTTGCCCTCCAGCGCCGTCCGGATCTGCGCGTCGCTGGGGTCGGGGGCCTGCTCCAGCAGCGCGACCGAGCTCATGATCATGCCGGCCGTGCAGTAGCCGCATTGGAGCGCATTGACCTCCAGGAAGGCGCGCTGCACCGGATGCGGGTGGCCGTCGCTCGCGAGTCCCTCGATCGTGGTGACGGCGTGGCCGACCGCCTCCGAGACACGCGCCTGGCAGGCCCGGACGGGCGCGCCGTCGAGGAGCACGGTGCAGGCGCCGCACACGCCCTCGCCGCAGCCCGGTTTCGCGCCGGTCAGCCCGAGCTCCTCGCGGAGCGCGAAGAGGAGGCTGCGATCCGGCTCGGGCGCGACATCGCGCGCCACACCGTTGACGACGACCTGCGTGGAGCCAGCCATGCCCGTCCCTTCGCGTTCGATGCCGGACACGGCCAAGGATAGCTTCCCCGCGATGGCAGCCGCTCCTGCTCCCCCGGGCCCCGCCGTCAGCCCAGGACGATCCGGACCCGGTGCGTGGCGCCGTCGTCGGCGAGCGGGATTGCGGCGCCACCCCCGGCCGGCGAGCGGCCGTCGACCTCCAGCGACGCAACCCCGCGACTGACCCCCAGCGTGTTCTCCACGACGACCAGGTACCTGGCGGAGTGGTACCGGAAGGCGATCTCGTAGCGCGGCCACGCGCGGGGGATGCAGGGGTCGACCAGGAGCGTCGTTCCGCGCAGGCGGAACCCCAGGATCCACTCGAGGCCCGCCTGGTACATCCAGCCAGCCGACGCGGTGTACCAGGTCCAGCCTCCGCGACCGACATGCGGCGGTTCCGTGTAGACGTCGGCCGCCATCACGTACGGCTCAACCTTGTAGCGCTGGACGCCGGCCCGGGTGCTGGCGTGGTTGATGGGGTTCAGGATGGAGAACAGGTCGCCCGCCTTGTCCCCGTCTCCCAGCGCCGCGAAGGCGAGCACCGACCAGATGGCCCCGTGGGTGTACTGGCCGCCGTTCTCGCGGATTCCCGGCAGGTACCCCTTGACGTAGCCGGGATCGACGGCGGAGTGGTCGAACGGCGGGGTGAAGAGCAGGACGAGGCCGTCGCCGCGCCGGACGAGATACTCCTCCACCGCGGCCATCGCCCGCTCCGCGTGGGCGGGATCGGCAGCCCCGGAGAGCACGGCCCAGGACTGCGCAATCGAGTCG
>DAIDTV010000377.1 GCA_027457005.1 Chloroflexota bacterium | reverse complement strand
GCCCCGGACCGTCCTCATCCTGGGCTCGGGACCCGTGGTGATCGGCCAGGCGGCGGAGTTCGATTACGCGGGGACCCAGGCGTGCCGCGCCCTGCGGGACGAGGGCGTCCGCACGATCCTGCTCAACTCGAACCCGGCCACGATCATGACCGACCCCGGCGTCGCGGACGTGGTGTACCTCGAACCGCTCACCGTCGAGGTCGTGGAGCGGATCCTCGAGCGGGAGCGACCTGACGGCATCCTGGCCGGGCTGGGCGGCCAGACCGCCCTCAATTTGGCCGTGGCGCTCTCCCGGGAGGGGGTCCTGGCGCGCACGGGCGTCCCCCTCCTCGGCACGCCGCTCGAGGCGATCGAGATGGCGGAGGACCGGGAACGCTTCCGCGGGCTGCTCGAGCGGATCGGGCAGCCGTATCCGCCGTCGGAGATCGTGCAGGGTGCCACGGAGGCGGAGCGGGGCGCATCCGCCACCCACGCGCTCGAGCAGATCGGGCTGCCGGCCATCATCCGGCCGGCGTTCACGCTGGGCGGCACCGGGGGCGGGATCGTGGAGACCGAGGCCGCCTACCGCGAGCGGGTCCGGACCGGGCTCCGCGCGAGCCCCATCGGCCAGGTGATCGTGGAGCGCTGCCTGGTCGGGTGGCAGGAGATCGAGTACGAGGTCATGCGCGATGCGGACGACACGTGCATCGCGGTGTGCTCGATGGAGAACGTCGATCCGCTGGGCGTGCACACGGGCGACTCGATCGTGGTGGCGCCCGTCCAGACGCTTCCCGACCAGGTGCACCAGCGGCTGCGCTCCGCGGCGCTGTCGATCATCCGCGCGCTTGGCGTCGAGGGCGGCTGCAACGTGCAGTTCGCGCTGTCGCCGGACGGGCGCGAGCACGCCGTCATCGAGGTCAACCCCCGGGTGAGCCGCTCGTCGGCGCTGGCCTCGAAGGCAACCGGTTACCCCATTGCCCGCGTCGCGGCGCAGATCGCCATCGGGCGCCGTCTCGCGGAGATCCCGAACGCGGTCACCGGCACGACCGTGGCGGCCTTCGAGCCGGCGCTCGACTACGTGGTGGTCAAGCTGCCGCGCTTCCCCTTCGACAAGTTCCCGGGTGCCGACCGCACGCTGGGCTCGCAGATGAAGGCGACCGGCGAGGTGATGGCCATCGACCGGACCTTCGGCTCGGCCCTGAACAAGGCGCTGCGGGGCCTGGAGCAGGCGGGTGCCGGGCTGCTGGTCGAGGATCCGGCCTGGGGCCCCACGCTCGACTACCTGGCCGGGCCGGTGGCTCGCGCGGGCGACCCGGCCCTGCGCCGGGAGGAGCTGGTCGGAGAGGTGTTCGTCGGCGACGACGGCCTCGTCTGCGCGAACCGGGCCAACGCGGCCGCGGCGGCGCGGCCGGTGGTGCTGCGGCGCTTCGTGGCCCCCTCGGACTCGCGGCTGTGGCGGCTCCTGGCCCTGCTGCGCCGGGGGATGCCCGCGCAGGAACTCCAGCAGGCCACCGGGATCGCGCCGTGGTTCCTGGCGGAGATGGAGCGACTCGTCGACCTCGAGGGTCGGCTCCGGGAGGCGCGGTTCGAGGCGGAGCGGACCGGGCGGGTCCCAGGCGCGCTGCTGGTCTCGGCCAAGCGGGCCGCGTTCGGCGACCGGGACATCGCCACGCTGACGGGGCTCCCGCCCGCGGCGGTCGCCGGACAGCGCGACGCGATGGGGCTGCAGCCGGGCTATGCGATGGTCGACACCTGCGCGGCCGAGTTCGCCGCGACCACGCCGTACTTCTACTCGACGTACGCGGCCGCGGGATCTCCGCCAGAGGCGCCGCCCGTCGAGCGCCCGGCGGCGCTCGTGATCGGCTCGGGGCCGGTGCGGATCGGGCAGGGGATCGAG
>DAIDTV010000376.1 GCA_027457005.1 Chloroflexota bacterium | reverse complement strand
CCACGATGAAGTCGGCGGCGTTGTCGTTGGTGTCGCGCGCGTTGCCGTCGAGTCCGCCCGGACGCCGCTCGATGCTCGACCCCGGCGACGGGGCCGGCGCGGCGGATCCCTCGACGTACCCGCTGGTCGCGTCTCCCCACCCGACCGCGTCCATCGGGGCGCCACCGACCGGCCGCAGCACCACGCTGCCGCCGGTTCCGGCCAGGCCGCCGGAGTAAGTGGCGTCGGCACCGGTCGCGTAGATCCCCGCCGAGTTGGCCAGCAGCAGGTGTCGCCCGGGACCCACCGCGAGCGGCGCTGTCCATGTGGCCTTGCGGGTCACGGTCCCCCCGGAGGACGTCACGTAGACGACCTCGAGACCGGACAGGTCGACGTCGTCGGAGCCGGCGTTGTAGAGCTCGATGAACTCGTCCGAGGCGCTCGTGCCGCCGGTCTGCACCTCGCTCACGAGGAGCGACGAGGAGGCCGGCCATTCGACGGCGGACAGGGCGGTCCCACCCGCACCCACGGCGAGGCCACTGGCGCTCAGGATCAGCAGCGTGCTCGCGATGAGCGCGCCACGGGGGATCCTCTGGCGAGAACGGCAGGCACGGGCCGAACGGTTCATGGTGCACCTCCGGAGAGCGCCGGCGGTGACCCACTTGTAGCGCACGGCACTTCGCGCCGGCTGCACCGGCACTTACGCCGGGCTTCGCAGCCGCTCGCGGCCCCGGGGCGGGCGCGGGATGGCGCGGCCCCATCCCGTCCAGTCCGGCGTGCGCGTGCGGTACCATGCGCTGCGTCGGTCGAGCCCGCGGTCACCTTCGCTCCCCACCGGGTCCCGGCGCACGCCTCCCACACATCGCCCCGAGACGCAGAAGGAGTCACCGTTGGCCCGCGCAAAGAGGACCGAGCGTGCCGAAGCCCGGCGGCACTTCCGCGCGTTGCAGGCGGAGCAGGCGGTCGCGGGGGACGGCGACGTCTCCGTGGCCCAGAAGGCAGTCGCGCAACCGAGGACGTCGCTGGTGGAGAGCCTGCGGCGCGGCGTGGGACAGGTGCGGGCGCCGGACGTGCGCGCCGACACGCGTGCCCTGCCGGGGATCGTGCGCGCCAAGCCGTGGATCCTCGCTCCCTATGGGCTGATGGTCGTGGGCGCGGCGCTGGCGGCCGTCCTGCCGAAGGGCGAGATGTCGGGCGGGAGTATCCCGTCGTTCTACGTGCAGCTCGCGTTTCTCCAGCCGACGCTCCTGTTCTTCGTGGCGGGCTTCATGGCCCCGCGCGCGGCATACCTGTTCGGGGCGTTGCTGGGCATCCTGGCATCGGCGCTCTTCCTGGTCCTGGCACTGGGCCTGGTGGGGGTGTTCGGCTCGCTGGACACGATGAACGTGGGCGACCGCGTGGTGTACTCCATCTGGCAGCTGGCCCAGTTCGTGGTGACCGGGGCGGTCTTCGGCTGGTTCGCCTCCTGGTATCGCGATTTCCTTCGCCGATCCCAGGTGCGCAGCCGCGAGGCGGCGGAGGCCCGCAAGCGCGAGCAGCGCCGGCAGGCCAGGCGCCCGGAGTCGAAGCGGGCCCACTGAGGGCCGCGGCTTCGCGGGCACCGCGCGGAGCCGAGATCACCTGCGGGGAGCGTGCGGCTCCCGCGCGACGTGCGGCTCCCGCGCGACGTGCGGCTGCCACGGGGGTCGGGGTCATCCGCGCCGCAACCCCGAGTAGCCCTGCGCCCGGACACCTTCGGGCGCCCCCGGCCCACCCGCCGCCCGCGCCACGTCTGGCAGCGCCCGCACCTCGCGCGCGACCACGTTCACGACGCTCGCCTCGCGCTGCAGCTCGCCCTCGACCCACAGGAGCGCGTGCCGCCGGACCACGCCGCGGAACCGTGCCCACCGGTCCGGCCACAGCGTGAC
>DAIDTV010000375.1:1553-1887 GCA_027457005.1 Chloroflexota bacterium | reverse complement strand
GTCGGCAGGCGCGGCGTGGAGTCGTGCGAGGCGGTCGCCGGGAACGGCGTGCAGGCGACGGTGGAGGGCCGCCGCGTGCTGGCGGGCAACGCGCGGCTCATGGCCGACCGCGGCGTGGACGTCTCGGCGCTCGAGGCGGTGGCCACACAGGAGGCGGCGGGCGGCCGCACGCCGGTGTACGTGGCAGCCGGCGACCAAGACGGCACCCTGCGGGCAGTCGGACTGGTGGCGATCTCGGATCCGGTGAAGGCGGAGTCGGCGGGCGCCGTTCGTGCGCTGCAGGGCGAGGGGCTCGAGGTCTGGATGGTGACCGGGGACCGCCGCGGCCCCCCCC
>DAIDTV010000375.1:0-1543 GCA_027457005.1 Chloroflexota bacterium | reverse complement strand
GGTGATGGCCGAGGTGCTGCCGGCGGACAAGGCCGCCAAGGTGGCCGAGCTGCAGGCCCGCGGGCGGCGCGTGGCCATGGTGGGCGACGGGATCAACGATGCGCCGGCCCTGGCCCAGGCGAACCTCGGGATGGCCATCGGCACCGGCGCCGACGTCGCCATCGAGGCGGCCGACGTCACGCTGGTCGGCGGGGACCCGCGCGCGGTGGCCTCGGCGATCGCGCTGTCGCGGCGCACGATGGCGGTGATCCGCCAGAACCTGACCTGGGCTTTCGGGTACAACGTGCTGCTGATCCCCGTCGCGATGGGGCTGCTGTACCCGTTCACCGGCACCACGCTCAGCCCGGCGCTGGCGGCCGGCGCGATGGCGTTGAGCTCCGTCAGCGTGGTCACCAACTCGCTGCGACTGCGCGGGTTCGACGCGCGGCCCGGGCGGGCGCGGCTCGGGCGCCTGCCGCTGTGGTCCCGCGTGCGCGACGCCGGCTACCTGGTCGCGATCGCGGTTGCCGGCCTGGTGCTGGCGGGCGCCGTGCTTGCCGGCAACCAGTGGCTGGACTCCTCGGCCCAGCAGGTGTCGATCACGGCGCGGGCCGCCGCAGCGTCGCCGTCCGACGTCCACGTCCGCTCGGGGCAGTTCGTCTACCTGCGCTTCACCAACGATGGCCCGGCCTTCCAGGACCTGACGCTACAGGGGGTCCCGAACGTCGAGCTGCCCGCGCGCCCCGGCCAGACCACGGCGCTGCGCTTCATGGCTCCGGCTCCGGGGCGCTTCGTGCTGCAGCTCGGCGCGTCGAGCGGGACGGGTATCGCGGCCGGCACGCTGGTGGTGGAGCCCGCGAGGTAAGGCTCGCCTACGCCGTCCGCATCGGCCTCGGTGCGTGCTGTTACCGCCAGCGCGAAGTCCGGGTCCGTTCGGCCCTTGCGCGTCGTTCGACACACCACATGCTGATCCCGCACGCGGGGGGCGTTGACGCGCGGCCATGCCCAGGCCGCCTCGACCGTGCCGAGCCACTGGCGAGACCGACCCGCGGCGACCGTCCCGGGAGGGAAAGGCCATGCGTCGGCTCATTGTCCTCGCCTCGGCAGCGCTGCTCGTGCTCGCCCTCGTGCCAATGGCGAGCGCCGCGACGACCGGCATTACGACGAAGCATGTGGATGGCACGGTCAAGGTCTTCGAACCCACTCGCACCGGCGTCACCGAGCGCTACTGGCTCGCCCGGTTCGAGGTGCGGACCTCGCCGGACGGCGCCACCGTCTATTTCGGCTACATGCACCTCTACGGGATAACCCCCGAGAACAACGCGGGCGCGATCCACGAGTTCAGCATCAAGAGCGTCAACTACCACAAGACCGCGACGGGCCAGCGCGCGACCCTCCACATGGAGGAGTGCATCATCATCGACGAGGAGTCGTTCGCGGGCAATTGCTTTGCCAGCGACTACCAGGTCTCCGATGGGTCCCCCGACACCTTCAACCCGGTGGGCCTGACGGGCACCGAGGCGTGGAGCGTCGAGTCCGGCAACATCTCGATCTACACCACGAG
>DAIDTV010000374.1 GCA_027457005.1 Chloroflexota bacterium | reverse complement strand
GGTCGGCGTGCCCCGCCGCTGCCACGAAGCGAGCCCCACCGGCCGCGTCCTCGAGGTCGACCACGCCCCAGCGACCCGCCAGCAGTTCACGGTACCGCCGCCCGTACCCGCTGCTTCCCCGGTAGTTCACGTCGAGGACGGCGATCCCGCGACTCGTCCAGAACTGGAGCCCGAGCGCCAGCGACGCGTCCGCCATCGCCGTGGGGCCCCCGTGGACGTTGACGAGCAGCGGCGGCAGCTCGCCGTCCGGCCCCACGAAGTCCGGGTTGCGCGGGGCGTAGAAGAGGGCGTGGGCCGTCTCGCCGTCCCCGGTGGGGAACTCGACGGGCTCCGGGATCGACAGGAACCGCTCGTCAGGTGCGTCGGATGAGGACTCGGCCACCACGGTCGCGTCCTGCGACGTCGTGTCGCAGCAGACGAGCCACGTGTCGCGGGTCGCGCTCGCTGCGGTCACGACCGCGCGCCCGTCGGAGCCCGTCGCCATCGATCCATACCAGGTCCCGCCCAGGTCCAGCGCCCGCAGTTCGCCGGTCGACGCGTTCAGCAGGGCCAGGAACCAGATGCCGTCGCGCGTGTACCGGCAGAGGAGGCGGTCGGGACCGACGAACCCGTACGCGATGAGCCCGAAGACCCACTGGGGCTCGCCGAACTCGGCCTCCATCGGCGCCAGCGCGCGGGGTTCCGGCAACGCCGACCCGGCTGCGGGCAGTGCGTCGAAGCGGTACAGGTTCCACCAGTTGGTCCGGTCGGACACGAAGTGGAGCTGGCCGGCCGGTGACCACTCGGGTTGGAAGATGGACTCGCCGCGGCCGCCCGCCACCCTGCGGGGCGATCCGAACGAGCCGTCCGCGCCGACGTCGGCGACCCAGAGGCCGGTCCCGCCCCAGGGGAGATCGGGGTGGTCCCAGGCGAGCCAGCAGGCGCGCCGACCCTCGGGATCCAGTCGCGCGTTGGAGAAGAAGTCGTGGCCCGAGACCAGGACGCGCGGCTCCGGGAGCGGGGCGCCGTCGACCGGATCCAGCGCGACGTCCACGATCCGGTTCACCGCGGGGCCGCTCCCGCGGTGATCCTCCTGGACGCACACCACTCGCCGGCCCACTGCGTCGATCACCGGGTCGGCGTGGCGGAGCAGGGCATCCGGGATCGCCGGCGTGAGGGCGCGTGGCACGCCGATCCCGCCGTCGCCGACGTCCTGGCGCCACAGGCGGCCGTCCGCGAAGTCGACGAACACGACCACACCCTCGCGGACGGCGAGTGCGCCGCCGCCGTACTCGTGGACGCGCGTGCGCACGTTCGTGCCGGCGGGCGTCACGTCCTCCCGGCGCCCGTCGGGCCTACGGCGCACCAGGACGACGCGGCCCGCCTCGGCCGGGCGGCTCTCCGTCCAGTAGATGCTGTCTCCATCGAGCGCGACCTGGTCGATTCCCACCCGGTCGGCGGTGATCCGCTGCGTCGTGATCGGTGACCGCCACGATCCGAACGGAGCGACGCTGGGCATCGGGCACCTCCAGACGCGGAGCGCGGGAACCACCACTCGAGTAGCCCGACCCGCCCCCGTCCGAGCCGATCGACCCGCCGGTGTAGCCGCCGGCGCTGTAGGATCCGCCGCCGCCACCGCTGTAGGATCCGCCGCCGCGGCTGGCCTTTCGGCTCGCGCGGCACGACGGGCATCGCCGCGGCTCGCTGAACTGGCGATCAGCGTAAAACTGCTGCTCGCTCGTCGAGAACGCGAACTCCTGCCCGCAGTCGGCGCACGTGAGGATTTTGTCCTGGTACAACGAAAACACTCCTTCTCGTCCGGCCCCCGCGACCGTCTCGCGAGAACCGAGAGAGGAGTGTCGTGTTGCCGAACGGGGTCTGATCTTGGGTCCGCCGTGCGGACGTTGTTCATAT
>DAIDTV010000373.1 GCA_027457005.1 Chloroflexota bacterium | reverse complement strand
TCCCTGCGCCCCGAGCCTCGCCATGACCCACCCGCACGTAGCTCTCGATGACGTGGTAACCGCTGTTGGTCTGCTCAGGATCGCTCACGTCTCCGGCCTTCGATCGTCGCGATCGGCCCAGTGATGCTACCACGATCGCGACGCTGGCCGGGAACTGATGGATTCGAGATACCAATCGCATTTGCCTCACAAGGGCGAGCCGAAGAGCATGCCGCGCGTCGCCGACTTGCGGCGGTTGAACCGAAAGGCGAACTCGTCGAGATACGCCTGCACGTGGTCGGCCTCGATCGCGCCGTGGTGGGTGCCCAGCAGCCAGCGTTTCAGGAGCGAGGCGACACGATGGGCGCCCGGCAGCACGACGTGCGCCTGGACGCCCGACGTCGACATGTTGACGGGCCGATGCACGTAGTCCGCGAGGATGGCCGGCGGATGCGAGCCGTAGCCGTCGGAGAGGACGGTCGAGCCGGGCTCGACGTTGGACAGCAGGAACGTGCGGACTGTCAGGCCCCGCACGTCGGGGATAACGGTCAGGCGGCACCGTCCGAAGCCTTTGGGTTGCTCTTGCTCGACGGCCACCGCGACGATCGTCTTGCCCAGCGCACCCCGTCCGGGCGTGCCGCTTCTCGGGCCGCCGAGCACCGTCGCGTCCACCTCCACCTCGCCCGAAAGCCGCTCCCGCCCGGTGTGAGAAAGCGTCTTCGCGCTACTCCCCCCGCAGGATCGCGGCGGGCACGGCGCGCCGGACGAGCACAGCCGGGCCCACCGCCGCCGCCAGCGTGGCCAGGAGCGCCGCACCGATCGAGGCCGCCATGCCGAGATCGATGGGACCCGCCGCCGCCTGCAGCACCCGCGCCACGCCGAGCGTGACGAGCGCGCCCACGATCCCGCCCAACAGCCCGATGGTGAGCGCCTGGACGACCAGGAAGCGCACGATGAGCCCGGGCGACCAGCCGATCGCCCGCAGGGTAGCGAAGGCGGCCTCGCGGCGCAGGTACCCGAGGCTCACGATCTCCCCGGCGGCGAGCGCCCCGACGCCGAGTGTGAGGCCCGCGATCACGAGGTGGAAGGGCCGCACCTGGGCGGCCAGGTACACCCCGAGCACGGTCGTGTCGAGACGGCCGTTGAAGGCCACTGCCACGAGCGTCACCGATCCCACGAGCACCGCGCCGAGCGCCACCGCGACGACGCCGAGCGCGGTCTCCACGCGGCGTGGCCCAAGGAGATCGCGGATCGCCAGCCAAGTCAGCCAGCGGATCGGTCGGCTGCGATGGGCGCGCTCCAGACCCGCCAGTCCCCCGATCGGCGGGCCGCGCAGCACGAGGAGCGCAGGCACCAGACCCGCAATGCCCGCGACGACGAGCGCAAGCGGGATGGCGCCGGCCAGTTGCCAAGGAGCCAGCACCAACCCGATCGGCAGGAGCGCAAGAGTCACGAGCGTCGCCACGATCCCCACGGCGACCCCGAGCATGAGCATCTCGGCCTCGACGAGCCAGGCGATACGGGGGCCAGACCAGCCGACGGCGCGCAGGGTTGCCAGCTCGGGCGCCCGCTGGCGCACCGCCACGTACGCGGTGTCGGCCACCAGGAGCACTGCGCCGAGCAACACGAGCGCGAAGAGGGCGAGGTCCTCGGCGGACACGGCCTGCACGAAGCCCACCGCCACGCCCTTCTTCGACCAGCCCTCGCTGACGGTCAGGGCCGGGCGGCCGAACGAGCCTGCCGGCAGGTCGACGAGCACCGTCCGTGGCGAGGCGCCCTTGACGACGTCGACCGCCAGCCCGGTGGCGTCCTCGATCTCGGCGGCCACCGCCGCCAGACGCGCCTCGGACGCCGGTCCCGGGGTGTCCACGCCCGCCACCTTGACCCGGATCGCGCTGACGAACGCGGCGCCCGGAGCATTCGTGAAGCGGGCAG
>DAIDTV010000372.1 GCA_027457005.1 Chloroflexota bacterium | reverse complement strand
GAGGTCGGCATCGCACCCGGCCTCGCTTCCTGCTCCGGCGCCCCGCTCTGCGTCCGGCCTCCGTTCGCGCTCCGCCTATTGCCCCGGCGCCGGGGGCCTGCGCGTGGGCACCGGCTTGTTCGCGTCGCCTGCCGGCTGTCGCGCTCGCCTGCGCTCCGCGAGTTCCAGCCTGCGCGTCGCGAGGATGAGCCGGCGGTAGACCGCCAGGAGGTCGGCCTGCGGCAGCGGTCCCGGGTTGGTCATCGCAACCCGCAGCAGCACCTCGCGCTCCCGGTCCGCGTCGAGGACGGTTCGCCGCCCCGCGGCCGACTTCGCCGCTCCCACCTCGAGCCCCAGCCGGGCCCGCTCGTTCATCAGCCACACGATCCGACGGTCCAGGGCATCGATCCGCCGGCGGAGGCGTCGAAGCGCGGCCGGGTCCGATCCGGGCGCGCCGGCCTGGCGGCGGCCGCCCCCGCCCTCAGCCACCGGACGCCCCGAACCTGCGCGCCAGCGACTCGAGCGCCAGGTGGTACCCGTGCGAGCCCTGGCCGGCGAACGTCTCGAGGGCGATGTCGTGGAGGAAGTTGACGTGCCGGACCGGCTCCAGGGTCCAGGGGTCCGTCAGGTGCACCTCCACGAACGGCAGCGCAACGGCCAGCAGCGAGTCCCGCAGCGCCACGCTGGTGTGCGTATAGGCGGCCGCGTTCACGATCGCCGCGTCGAAGTCGCGCGCGTGGAGCCGGTCGATCAGCGCGCCCTCGTGGTTCGACTGGAAGAACTCGATCTCGACCCCGAGCCGGCGCGCGTGCTCGGCCAGTGAGGCGTGGATCTCCGCCAGTGTCTCGGTGCCGTACAGCTGGGGCTGCCGGGTCCCGAGCAGGTCCAGGTTCGGGCCCTGCAGGACCAGGATGCGCGTCATCGGGGCACCCCGGACGTCGACCGACCGGGTCCCGCGAGCGCGGCCGCGATCCCTGCCGACACCGCCTCCTCCGGCACGTCGGATCGCACGACCACGCCCGACTCCGCCGGCAGCACCCAGCGGAGGTGTCCGCCCGCGTGCTTCTTGTCGAGCGCGAGGTGGGCGCGGACGTCCGGCTCCCCAACACCCGGTGGCTCCTGTGCCAGCCCGGCCGTTGCCAGCAGCCGCTCGACGCGTGCCGCGCGCTCCGGGGGCGTCACGCCCACCGCCATTCCCACCGCCAGCGCACCGCGCAGCCCGTGCGCCACGGCCTCGCCGTGGAGGATCCGCCGATAGCCGGCCGCGGCCTCGATCGCGTGCCCGATCGAGTGACCGAGGTTAAGGACCAGGCGTCCGGCCTGTTCCCGCTCGTCGGCGGCGACGACCTCCACCTTGGCCCAGGCGCACCGCTCGACCAGTTCGGCCAGCGCGCCCGACTCGAACGCCTGCCGGGCACCTCGCGCGATTGCGCCGGCGTCCCGTTCGAGGAGTTCCAGGAGCCGCTCGTCCCCCAGCGCACCGTACTTGATGGCCTCGCCGAGTGCCGCCCGGCGCTGGCGCGCTGGAAGCGTGCCGAGGATCGAGACGTCCGCCACCACCGCCCGCGGCTGGTAGAACGCCCCGACGAGGTTCTTGCCCTCGGGGATATCGATGGCAGTCTTGCCGCCGATGGCGGAATCGATCTGCGCGACCAGCGTGGTGGGGACGTGCACCAGGGGGACCCCGCGCAGGTAGGTGGCCGCCGCGAAGCCGGCCGCGTCGCCCAGCGCCCCGCCGCCGATTGCCACCACCGGGTCCCCGCGCTCGAGCCGCGCCGCCGCCATCGCTCGCACGAGCCGCGCGTAGGCCGCGACGGACTTCGCGGCCTCGCCGCCGGGCACCATGAGCGGCACGATGTCCAGGCCGGCGGCCGCGAGGCCGGCCGCGAGACGCTCCCCGTGGAGCCGCCACGCGGCCGGCTCCGACACGAGGGCCACGCGC
>DAIDTV010000371.1 GCA_027457005.1 Chloroflexota bacterium | reverse complement strand
GCTCGGAAGTGAGCTGTGTCCCTGGGGGCGGGCTTCGCGTCGGAGGCCGGCTCCCCCATCCCGAGCGCGTACGCACCGCTGTCGCCGCATGAGGACCACGGGGTGCTCGAGGCCGGGTCGGTGGGTTCGGTGCCCGGCGAGAACGCGAGGGCAGGTGGCCGGACCCAGGGACGAACGGCACGGACGTGTCGGTGACGATGGCGACCCTCACGCGCCCGCCTGCCGTCAGGCTCCCGCTGGTGCGAGCACGGGCGCCAGGACTCGATCCACCTGCTCCAGGTGGGAGCGCAGCACCACGCCCAGGCCGCGGAGATGCGCGCGCAGCTTGACGGTCTGGCGGTGGGTCGGCGTGCGCCTGAGACCTTGCCAGTCGGCCTGCACGAGCGCCGTCATGGTACGCACCCGCTGGAGCTGCCGAGCGAGCCGGCGACTGGCTCGCGGCGTGCCGTAGAGGCGATCGATCACCGGAGCGACGATCGTCTCCTCCCAGTCGAGATACGGGAGCACCGTGTGCTCCAGCAGTTCGAGCAGCCCACGCACCGTGCCTCCGCCGAGCGCGGCGTTCAGGTTCCCCACCCCTTCCGCGACCAGCGTGACGCCGTCCGCGACCTGCGCGATCTCGCCCCGCTCCTGTACCCAGATGCGCCGCATCGCGGAGGCGGCCCGACCCGGCGGCAGCGACATCGAGGCCCGGCCCCCCTGGGGCGCGATGGGCGGACTGCCGGGCGAACGGTGGAGCATCGTCGGTCGGCTACGGCCCAGCGGACGACCCATATCGGGACGGCCGACGCGAGGGCCAGGCAGGCTCGCCCTGCTTGCAGGGACGGAGGTGCTCACGGGCACGGGAGCGCGATGCGGGCCACCACGAGGAAGCAGGACGCAGGCAAGGCTACCGACGTGGCCGGGGCGCGTCATTGCACCCGCGGCCGGCCGGGCACGCGCGCAGGCGGCTCGCCCTCCACGTCGTACGACATCGGACGCTCGAGATCTGCCGGCTCGGCGCGCGAGATGTGCTCGATGTCGATGGGCCACAACGCGAAGGGGTGCTCTCGGCTCCCGTCGGCGGCGGCTGCCGCCAGCACGGGGTTGCGGATCACGAACCGCAGCGTCGGTTCCGGATAGCCCGTGACCATGTCGCGGCCCATCCCGACAAACTCGCCGATGAACCCCGGATGGTGGTCAGCCTGCCAGAAGCGGACCCGATAGAGTGCGCCACGCGTGGGCCACCCGCCGAGTGCCGCGCGAATCTCGGCGAGCAGGTCCGCGTTCGTGGCGCCCTCGTGGAGCATGCCGGGCCCGGCCCGACTCGGGCCGGCAAGGGCGCCCCAGCGCAGGTGGCCCGGTTGCGGTTGCGGCACCGGTCGCGAGCGGGCGTGCCCCTGCGGGTGTCGATTGTCCATGCCTTCCCTCCCTCTCGGCGCCCTCATCTGCTCGGAAGGCGCCCCCGCAGCGCCGCGCTGCCGTCGTGGTCCATGTCGACCACGCCGAGATGGGGGCGGCAGCCGGCGAGGATCTTCGGGGGCTGGAGCTCCGCGGCCTAGCGCAGCGAGTTCAGCCCCCGGACCGCCGACACGCGGCTGGGCTAGCTGGCGACCGCGTCGGTGACCTCGCGGTACAGGACCATCGGGATGGCCTTGGTCGGCTCCATGCCCCCAACGGTGCGCTGAAGAGGATTCACGGCAACGAGCCGCCAGCCCTCCTTGCCCAGCTCGTTGAGCTGTGCCAGGAACTCCGCGCGGCTGACCTCCTCATCCACGTGGAACACCATCAACTCGACCTTGTACTCGATCCGTGTCATGGAACCCTGATCCCTCACGCGCTTCACCTCCTTCTTCACGTCGCCTGCCGGATCGGCAGGCGTGCAGGAGGCGTGTGCCAGCATGCCCTCGGGATAGGAGCGCGTCATGACGGTCCGTCATGGCGCGGGCGGCAGT
>DAIDTV010000370.1 GCA_027457005.1 Chloroflexota bacterium | reverse complement strand
GTCTCCGCCTGGATCGCGAACCTGTGGAGCCACAGCTCGACCTCGCGTGTCGCGAGGGCCCCGGTGATCTGCCCGAACTGCGTCGCGTCCAGGTGCTGCACGAAGGCCGCCAGGTCGTCCGGCACCACGATCGTCATGGCCAGCGATCCGCCGGCGTACGGCAGCTCCACCGCTTTCCAGCCGCTCCCCTCCGCGTAGCGCAGCTGCTGGAGGCCGCCGGCCATGGTCGGCACGGCGACCGTCGAGCCGTCGGCCCGCGTGAAGGGGGAGGGCGTCGTCAGCTCCGCGTCGAACGGGACCTGCCAGGGCGCCTTCAGGTAGATGGCGTTGACCAGCGTGAGCCGCGTCAGGGTGTCGAGGATCCCGGGGACGAGCAGCCGGGGGATCCGGCCCTCGGTCTGACTCTTCACCCAGGCGTTGATCAGGTTGCGGGCCGCCTCCGGGTCGCGGCGGTAGTCGACCAGTCGCAGCCCGGCACCGAACCGCGAGGCGAGCGCGTCGAGGTACGACGGCTCGAGCGCCATGCCGGCCTGGGCGAACGGCGCGTTCGCGATCCGCAGCGCGACGGTGAGGTCGTGGCCCTTGGCGTCCGTGAACGTGCCGTTCCTTGCCGCGAGGGCCTGGTCCAGGGCATTGATTCCGGCACCCGACCCGGATCCCGCGCCGTGCAGCACGGCGTTCATCTGGCTCGCGGTCTGGCCTCCGGCGCCGGCCTGGGCCATGGCCAGCGCGATCGCGATGCTGGCCGGCGAGACGACGGTGTTGTCGCCCCTCGCCAGCACGCGGAGCAGGTCCAGCCCGAACGCGTCGATGGAGGCGGCCGCGGCGGTCGCGTCGGCGGGAGATACCGCGGCCCGCGGCACGTGCGCGGCCGCGAGCGTGATGCCCGTGGGCCCGGACGCGGTCGGCGAGCCCGCGGCCCCCCCGCATGAGACGGTGACGGCGAGGACGAGCGCGGCCAGGGCGGCGAGGTGACGTCTCATGGCCCAGAGACGCCGCGACGGCCCGCGGTGTTCCCGCGGCCGGCGGCCGCACCTCCGGTATCATCCCGTGGATGGCCACCCTGTCGCGCACCGACGTCGAACACGTCGCGCATCTCGCTCGCCTGGGGCTGACTGAGCAGGAGCTGACGCTGCTCGAGGGCCAGCTCAACCACATCCTGGACCAGTACCTCGTGCTGGCCGAGCTGGACACCGCCGCGATCCCGCCCACTGCCCAGACGATCGAGCTCGAGAACATCCTGCGCGACGACGCCCCCGGGGCATCGCTGACGCCCGACGAGGCACTCTCCGGGGCACCGGAGCGGCAGGGGGACTACTTCGTGGTGCCCGTGGTGGTGGAGGGGGCCGACTGATGGCGGTTGCCGACGGGACGCGCCGTGGAGGGCCTCGCTGCTCCTCCCGCCCGGGTGCCCCCGGGCTGGCCGGCTGATGGGTGCCGACCGCCGCGTCACCCGGCTGCGCGCCCACGAGATGGCCCGCGGCCTTCGCGCCGGCGAGTTCAGTGCGCGCGAACTGGTCGATGCGCACCTGGAGCTGGCGCGCGCCACCGCCCGGGGACTCCACGCGTGGCTGTTCCTGGACCCGGAGCGGGCCCGGGCCCGCGCGGACGCGGCCGACGGTCGCCTGGCGGAGGCGCGTCGCGCCGGCCCCGATTCGCTGGCCGCCCTGCCGCCGCTCCTGGGCATTCCCGTCGGGCTCAAGGACCTCGTGGTCACCCGGGGCCAGTCGTCCACCGCGGGAAGCCGCATCCTGCGCGGGTATGTGGGCGCCTACG
Source organism: Chloroflexota bacterium (assembly GCA_027457005.1). Classification (GTDB taxonomy): domain Bacteria; phylum Chloroflexota; class Limnocylindria; order Limnocylindrales; family CSP1-4; genus JAJYNJ01. Next base: position 159 of record DAIDTV010000370.1, on the reverse strand, counting down.
ACGCGACCGTCATCGACCGCCTCCGCGCCGCCGACGCGGTCATCGTCGGCAAGACGAACATGGACGAGTTCGCGATGGGCTCCTCCACGGAAAATAGCGCCTTCGGCGTCACTCGAAACCCGTGGGACCTCGGGCGGACGCCGGGAGGTTCGTCCGGTG
>DAIDTV010000369.1 GCA_027457005.1 Chloroflexota bacterium | reverse complement strand
GTGCTCACGGCGCCGGCGCCGTGGCCCGCGCGGCCGCGGCATCCCCGCTCGCGGGGGCTGTGCTCATGGCGCCCCTTCCTCCGGCGTGCGCGGCTCGAACCGGATCTCGACCGCGCGACGGTGGGCGATCAGCCCCTCGGCCTCCGCGACCGCCGCCACCGCCGGGGCGATGAACGCCAGGCCATCCCGATCGACCGTCTGCGCCTGCATCCAGTGCCCGAAGTCCTCGACCGAGAGCGGCCCGTGGGCGCGCGCCAGGCGGCCCGTGGGCAGCACGTGGTTCGAGCCTGTCGCATAGTCCCCGGCCGACTCGGGTGCGTACGGCCCCAGGAACACCGATCCGGCATGGCGGATCCGGGGGAGCAGCTCGGCCGCGCCGTCGACGGCCACCGACAGGTGCTCGGGCGCGTACTCGTTCACGAAGTCCAGCGCGTCGTCGAGCCCACCGGCTACCACCACCAGCCCCGCCGACCCGAGCGACGCGGCCAGGAACCGGAGCCGCGGCTGCAGCGGCAGCTGGCGGTCGACCTCGGCCTGCACCGCGTCCGCGATCGTCTCGTCCGTGACCACGAGCACGGCAGCCGAGTCCGGGCCGTGTTCGGCCTGGCTCAGCAGGTCGGCGGCCACGTGGGCCGGGTCGGCCGTCCCGTCCGCCAGCACCATGACCTCGGAGGGGCCGGCCGGCATGTCGATCGCGACGTCGCCGAGCACCTCGAGTTTGGCCGCGGTGACCCACGCGTTGCCCGGACCCACGATGCGGTCCACGGCGCGCACGGTGGCGGTGCCGTGTGCCAGCGCGGCGATCGCCTGGGCGCCGCCCATCGCGTAGAACTCCTCCACGCCGAGCAGGCCGGCGGCGCCGAGCAGGACCGGGGAGAGCGATCCGTCGCGGCCCGCGGGACTGGCCACGGCCACCGCCCCCACCCCGGCGAGCCTCGCGGGGACGACGCCCATCAGCAGCGAGCTCGGGTAGGCGGCCTCCCCGCCGGGTACGTAGATCCCGACCCGGTCGAGCGGGCGCCAGACCCGCCCGACACGGATCCCCGGCGCGACGTCCACCCACTGCTCGCGCGGCGGGACCTGCACGCGGTGGAACGCCTCGATGTGGCGGGCCATCAGCAGCAGCGCCTCGCGGAGCCCGGGCTCGAGGGCCCCGGCTGCCGCTCGAAGCCGGTCCCCTGGGACGCGGATGGGCGCCTCCACCCCGGCCGGCGATCCGGGCGGGATTCCCTCGGTCCACGCGCCGCCGTGCCGCTTCCCCAGCTCCTGCAGCGCGGCGTCGCCTCCCGACCGCACGGCACGGACGATCGCCCGCGCCGCATCCCGGACGTCCTCGCCGGTACCCGCCGACCGGCGGACCAGCGCGCTGCGCTGTTCGGGCGCGAGCTCTCGCAGGCGGACGCGCCGGAGCGTGATCCGCGCAGCGGTGGGGGAGGGGCGGCCGGCCCCCGCGACCGGTCCGCTCATCGGGCCATCCTTCTCACGGGATCAGGAGCTCGATGGGCAGCACGAGGATTCCGGAAGCCCCCGCGCCGCGGAGTCGACCGAGCAGCCCCCATACCTCGTCGGCACCGACGACCGCGTGGACCGCCACCATGTCGCCCCTCGCCAGCGGCAGGACGCTTGGCGAGCCGAGGCCGGGCAGCAGCGCCTCGATCTCGGCGAGCGCGGACAGGGGCGCGTTCATCATCACGTACCGCCGCTCCCGGCCGTCCACGACGGCCTGCAGCATCGTGACGACCTCGGCGGCGGGCCCGTCCGCGCCCGGCCCGGCCACCAGCACGGCCTCGCTCGCGAGCAGGGTGCCCACGGAGCGGAGCCCGTTCACGAGCAGCGTCGAGCCGGTGGAGACCAGGTCGACGATGGCGTCGGCGAGGCCCATGCGCGGCGCCACCTCGACCGCGCCGCTGATGGGAACCAGCTCGACCTCGATCCCGTGCTCGCGAAAGTACCGGGCGGCGAAGGCCGGGTG
>DAIDTV010000368.1 GCA_027457005.1 Chloroflexota bacterium | reverse complement strand
ATCACCGCGGAGCCCGAGATCGGCAAGATCTACGATGGCGTGGTGCGCAAGATCGTGGACTTCGGCGCGTTCGTGGAAATCATGCCCGGCACCGACGGCCTGCTGCACATCTCGCAAATCTCCGATGAGCGGGTGCGCGCGGTCGAAGACGTGCTCCACGAGGGCGACGAGATCTTCGTGTCGGGCAAGCTCAAGCGGCGCGGCTTCACCATGGTGATCGAGGGGCCGGACTTCCAGCCCGCGTCGGCCGTGTCGCTGCTCCACGTCGGGCGGATCGTGCCCGTGTACCGGCTCACGGCGGGCGTGACCAACCCCACGCTGCGCCGGCTCATCCGGGACGCGCTCACGCGTCACGCGGCGGCACTCGATGACTACCTGCCGGCCCCGATCCGCGAGCGCCGTGCCCTGCCGGGCCTTGGCGACGCCCTCGAGCAGGTCCATTTCCCGGAGGACTTCGAGCGACGGGACGGCGCCCTGCGCCGGCTGGCGTTCGACGAGCTGCTAGCGCTCCAGGTCGGGATGATCTCTCGGGATCGCCAGCGGCGCCCCGACACCGCCGACCGGATCGAGGTCCCCGGGCCGCGGTTCCGCGCCGCGCGCGCGGCGGTCGAGGAGATCCTGGGGGCGCGGATGCAGCGACGGGCGGTGCCTCCGGGACCGGGTTCGGCGGAGGATGCGGTCCCTGCGCCGCTCACGCCCGACCAGCGGGCGGCCGTCGACATGATCCGGGCGGACCTCGCGTCGAGCCGGCCCATGCTTCGGCTCCTGCAGGGGGACGTCGGCTCCGGGAAGACGGCGGTCGCGGCGCTCGCGCTCTGCTTCGTCGCGGACGCCGGCCGCCAGGCGGTGCTCCTCGCGCCCACCGACCTGCTGGCGCGGCAGCACGCCGAGACGCTGGCCGCGTTCCTGGAGCCGCTCGGCCACGGCGTGACGCTGCTCACCGGGTCGCTCGCCGCGGGCGAGCGCGAACGCGCACTGGACCAGATCGGGGGAGACACCGCGCCCCTGACCCTCGCACCGCCGTCCGCCGGTCTCGTGGTCGTGGGCACCCACGCGCTGCTGCAGGAGACGGTCCGCTTCCGGGACCTCGCGCTGGCGGTGGTGGACGAGCAGCACCGCTTCGGGGTCGCGCAGCGCGAGGCGCTGGCCCGGAAGGGCCGCAACCCCCACGTGCTGCTGATGACCGCCACGCCGATCCCCCAGACGCTGGCGCAGGTGTTTTACGCGGACCTCGACGTCTCCGATCTGCGCACGCCGCCCGCGGGGCGTGTCCCGATCCGGACCGGGATCCGGACCTTCGGGCAGCTGCTCGGCGACGACCCGGCGTCCCCGGGGCGAGGGACGTGGCAACTCGTGGCGCGCGAACTCGCCGCCGGGCGCCGCGCGTTCGTGGTCGTGCCCCTGGTGGAGGAGGACGAGACCGCGGAGGCCATCGCGGTGGAGGACGCGGCCGCGATGGTGCGCGATGCGCTCCCCGAGGCCGCGCGGCTGGCGGGTCTTCCCGTGGCGGAACTCCGGGTCGGGATCGTGCACGGGCAGATGCCGGCGCGGGAACGCGACGCGGTGATGGACGCCTTCCGGCGGGGCGAGATCGGGGCACTCGTCGGCACGACCGTGGTGGAGGTGGGCGTGGACGTTCCCGAGGCCACCGTGATGGTGATTCTCAACGCCGACCGGTTCGGCGTGGCGCAGCTCCACCAGCTGCGCGGCCGCGTCGGCCGGGGTGAGTGGCAGTCCTGGTGCGTGCTGGTGTCCGATGCCGTGGACCCGGTCGCCCGGGCCCGCCTGGAGGCCGTCGCGCAGACCCGTGACGGGTTCGTGCTGGCCGAGGAGGACCTCCGGCTGCGCCGCTCCGGCGACCTGCTGGGGGTGCAGCAGAGCGGCCTCCCGCCGCTGCGCGTGGCGCGGCTGGACCTGCCGGCCGATCGGGACCTCTCCACGGCCGCCCGCGAGGAGGCCATCGCGATGCTCGACCAGGACGGGGC
>DAIDTV010000367.1 GCA_027457005.1 Chloroflexota bacterium | reverse complement strand
GCCGCTGGACTGAGCCTTCCGGCGGGGATCGGCCCGGGGGCCGGGTTCGCGCTGGGGATCACGGGGGCGCCGAGCGTCACGGGCGCGGGCCCGTCCGGCGGATCGGCCTCGCCGGGGTCGTCGCCGGGCCAGCCCGGGGTGCCGGGCACAGCGGGGTCGTCATCGGGCTCGTCGGGGGCCCCCTGGATCATGGCGGGCATCGGGGGGCACGACGTCATCAGCGCGACCAGTGCGACCGCCGGCTTCGGGCTCCAGCTTCGGCTCGACTCGGGCGGACGCCCACCGGTGCTGCACGGTGACAACGGCTGGGTCGACTTCGGCGCCGCCGGCGGCTCCTACTACTACTCGCACACCCGCATGGCCGCCCAGGGCGTCCTGCCGATCGGCACGCAGCGGCTCCAGGTGCAGGGCGAGGCATGGTTCGACCACCAGTGGGGCAACTTCATCGCCGTCGGGGCGGGGGGCTGGGACTGGTTCGCGGTCAACCTCTCCGACGGCACCGACCTGACCCTGTCGCTGGTGCGCGACACTGCGGGCAGCTATCCGCTGGTGTACGGGACGCTGGTACATCCCGACGGGACGTACGAGCACCTCGACCGGTCACAGTTCACGGTCCAGGTGACGGCCCACTGGACCAGCCCGCGCACGGGGACGACCTACCCGGCGGGGTGGACGATCACGCTCCCGGCGCAGGCGCTGACGATTCAGCTGCGGCCGACGGTCGCCGACCAGGAGCTGGACACCCGCGCAACGACCGGGGTGGTCTACTGGGAGGGGTCGCAGGTGGTGTCGGCCGACCGGGGTGGCCAGCGGCTGGGGGGACAGGCCTACGTCGAACTCACCGGGTACGGAGCCCCCGTGGCGGCGACGGGCTGGGCCCGCACGGCGCCGTTGCCGTGACACGTCGACATCTCCGGGGCACGGTAGAGGCCCGCTGCCCCAGCCTTCGTTTCGGCCCCGACGGAAGGAGAACCTGATGCAAGCCGCGGTCTACTCGGAGCGGGGGCCCGCACGGGACGTGCTCCGCATCGTCGAGGTCCCGGATCCGCGGCCCGGACCGGGCGAGGTACGCGTGCGCCTGCGGGTTTCGGGCGTGAACCCGACCGACTGGAAGTCGCGATCCGCGGGCGGGCCGCTGCCTGAGCCCGGCCAGATCACCGGCCAGGACGGGGCCGGCGAGATCGACCTGGGGGGGCCTGGCGTCGATGCGGCCCGGGTGGGACAGCGCGCCTGGGTCTACCACGCGGCGGCCGGACGCTGGAACGGGACGGCCGCCCAGTACACGTGCGTGCCGGCTCACCAGGCGGTGCCGCTGCCGGACGGCATCTCGTTCGCGCAGGGCGCCGGACTCGGGATCCCCTTCATCACGGCCCACCGCTGCGTCTTCGGGGGCGGGCCCGTGGCGGGACGGACGCTCATGGTCACCGGCGGCGCGGGAGCGGTCGGCAACGCGGCGATCCAGCTCGCTGTCCGCGGCGGGGCCAGGGTGCTCGCGACGGCCAGCTCGGAGGCGAAGCGCGGCCTGGCGACCGCCGCCGGGGCGGCCCACGCCCTCGACTACCGGGCCCCCGACCACGTCGCGGCCGTGCGCACGATCGCCCCCGAAGGGATCGACCGGATCGTGGACGTCGCGATCGCCGGGAACCTGGCCTCCGACCTCGACGTGCTGGCGCCGCACGGGACGGTGGTCGCGTACGCGAGCGATGCCGCCGACCCGATCCTCCCGGTGCGGCGGCTGATGGTCGCCAACGCCCGGCTCGAGTTCGTGCTGGTCTACAACCTCACCCCGGCGATGCTGGACCGGGCCGTCAGCGACATCACGGACGCGCTGCGCGAGGGTACGCTCAGGCCGCTCCCGGAGCTCCACTTTCCGCTGGCCGGGATCGCGGCCGCGCACGAGGCGGTGGAGCAGCACGCCGTGGGGAAGGTGCTGGTGGACATCCCGTGACATACCTGCGACTCCACGAGTCGGCGGGCGAGGTCCGCCCGAGGCTCTCGTTCAC
>DAIDTV010000366.1 GCA_027457005.1 Chloroflexota bacterium | reverse complement strand
GAACCGGCAGGCGTCGGCCAGCTCGGCGGCTCAGCCGGCTCAGGGCGGGACGTTCCCGGTGACGGTGCCATCGCCCACGGGGCTGAGCTGGGAGCAGTTCCTGCTGTTCCTGCATGACCATCAGGGCGCCCCGTCGAAGACACCCGCGCCGAAGCCGAAGCCGAAGCCGAAGCCGAAGCCGAAGCCGAAGCCGAAGCCGAAGGGGTAGGGCGAGAACTGATGGCCAAGCCCAAGCCCGCGAGGAAGCCGGCGCCGAAGCGGAAGCCGAAGCCGCCGTCTCCCGGATCCGCCGGGGGCGTCCCGGTGTCGGGGGTGGTCGCCACCCCGGGCAACACGGGGGTCACCACCACGGCGGCTGATACCACCACGGGCACCACGGCGGCGTTCCCGATGGGGGCGGTCCAGTCCGACATGGAGGACGCCTACTTCAGCAGCGGCGCCGGCCAGTACGCGCAGCACTACCACCGCACCGCCACCTACCCGATGGCGGTCGCGCAGACGACGACGCCGCAGAGCACCGACGCCGGCCAGGTTCCCGTAGGGGGCGGCTGATGATCACCAGGGACTTCAGAAACGGCGGCTACTCGGCGGGGTGCTCCGGCGCGCCGCCGCCGCTGCACGTCTACGACCACGAGTCGGAGTACGCGAACTGGCACCCGCTGGAGCGGATCGAGATAAGGCCGCAGCCGGACGGGCCGGAGATGATCCGCATCCCGGTGGTGGCGCCGTGGGGTGATGACCCGACGAACCCGGCGCACCAGACGGAGCCGCGGGCGAGCATGCCGGGCATGATCAGCTACCTGAATCACGGGGCGTCGGGGGGGCAGCCGTGAGCGTGCTGCGGGACCGGATCATGGGGCAGGGCCAGGCGGCGTCGCTGCACCCGCACGGGACGGGGGCGACGCCGATGGTGATGCCGATGAGCGAGCACCAGTACGCGGGTGAGCAGGCGCTGTACGGGATGGTGCATCCGCTGGTGACGGCGGACGGGGCGGTGATCCCGGCCCGCAGCCACGCGCAGGTGACGTGGGCGAGTCCGGCGCCGGTGGTGCCGGCGGGCAGGCCATAATCAATGGGTAGCGAGCGTGGAGGGGCGAGATGACCGAGATTCCGGCTGAGGCCGCGGGCGGCCGGCAGTTCACGGCGGAGGAGCTGGCCGCGGCGCGGGACCAGCTGATCGCGCAGGGCGACCTGGCGCCGGCCGGCGCCGTAGGCGCGGCGGCGCTGCCCGACTCGGCGGCGCTGGGGTTCCAGGCACTGGCTGACGGCGCGGAGGCGGCGAACCCGGACGTGGGCGAGATGCTGGCCACGATCCGGATGATGCACGAGCGGATCAGCCAGCTGGAGGCCGCGAAGGGGCTGGACACCGCCCCGGCTGTGGTGCGGTACGCGGTGGCGCTGTTCGACCACCTGTCGGCGAAGGCCGCCGCTCACCCGGTGATCAACGCGGACCTGGACCACGGGTACGCGCCGGCGCTGAAGCTGGCGGGGGCCGCGAGGGACGCCGCGGCGAAGGCCGCGGAGACGCCGACCGCCGCCGCCGTGGCTGACACGGGGTCGAAGGTGGCTGAGGTGGAGCGGTGGATCGTGGCGCACGCGCGGCGGTTCCCGCAGGTGGACTACAGCTACCTGATCGACCTGGCGGCTGAGGCCGCCGGCGCCGTCGCGAAGCTGGCGGCATAGCCGATGCCTGATCCGGTCGCCGCCACCGCGGTCGGCGGCGGCCGGGGCATGGACGCCGTCGCGTTCGGCATCGCCGCTGACCTGGTGTACAACATCTACTCGGCGACGAACAGCAGCCCGCAGACGACGGAGCTGTTCGCGTCCGAGCGGTCGGCGACCTTGTGGAAGTACGTGAAGCTGGGCGGCGCGCAGTCGCTGCTGCTGGTGGGGATCATGGCGGTGCGGGGCCGCACGTTCTGGCCGATCCTGGGCGGGGCGGCGGCGGCGACGATGATGCACCTGATGTACAGTCACGCGCTGCGGGCGGGCCAGGCGGGAGGCGGCAATGGCGGATGAGC
>DAIDTV010000365.1 GCA_027457005.1 Chloroflexota bacterium | reverse complement strand
GTGGCGCGCGAGCCCGAAGAGCCAGGCGCCGACACTGCCACGGGTGGGGTCGAAGCGGGCCGCGTCGCGCCACGCGGCGATGAACACTTCCTGCACCACGTCCTGCGCGAACCGGTCCCCGCCTGTCACCTGGTAGGCCAGCGAGTACAGGGCGCCGGAGTACCGCTGGTAGAGCTCTTCCAGGGCATGCTCGTCCCCACCGCGAACGCGCAGGAGAAGCCTGGCTTCCTCGTCGCGTCGCGCGTCGCCGGTGCGATCGGGCTCGGTCACGCGGGGCTCCCTGGGATTCGTTGCCCGGCCATCATGCCACGGCGTGGCAGCGGCAGGCGGAGTGGCCGGCAGGGTCATGCCCGATCCTTCGGGCGCGACCGGCAGACGGATGACGCTCCCTGTCGCGTGGCCCGAGATGCGGTAGGCTCCCGGGACCATGCCAGACCGATCGGCCGACCCGACGTTGCGCGAGCGCCTGGCGCGTCTCGTGCCGGGCATCCACGTGCGCGTGCCGCGCGGCCGCGTGGCGCTGATCCGCCTGTACGGTCCGATTGCCGGCGCGGGACGGAGCGCGAGCCTGGTGGAGCTCGCGGCGCGGCTCCGCGATTCGCGGCGGGTTCCGGCGGTGGTCCTCGACATCGACTCGCCGGGCGGCTCGGCCTCCGCCTCCGACGACCTGTTCCTGGCCTTCGAGCGCCTCGCTCGGGCCAAGCCGCTGGTGGCCGCGATCCGGGGCACGGGCGCGTCGGGCGCCTACCTCGCCGCCCTGCCCGCGCGGCGCATCCTGGCCAACCCCACGGCCATCGTCGGCTCCATCGGCGTCATCTCCGCCGGGCCGCGCGTGCCGCGCCTGCTCGAGCGCGTCGGGGTCACCGTGGCCGTTCGCAAGGCGGGACGCCTGAAGGACATGGGCGCTCCGTGGCGGGACGATTCGGACGAGGAGCGCGCCAGGGAACAGGAGCTCGTGGACGCCATCTACGAGGCGTTCGTCGAGCGCGTTGCGGCCGCGCGGCACCTGCCACCGGAACGGGTCCGGGAGCTGGCAACCGGCGAGGTGTGGCTCGGCCGGCGCGCGCTGGAGCTTGGGCTGGTCGACGAGATCGGCGACCTCGAGCGGGCGGTCGAGGTGGCAGCCGAGATGGCCGGCGTGCCGGCAAAGGCGGCCCGGGTCCGGTTGCGGCAACCGCTCCTGGGGAGGCTGATGGACCGGGTGGTGGGCCGGGCCGCGGTGGCCCTCGCGGACGAGGTCGAGGCGCGCCTGGCGGACCGGTACCGGGGCCTGTAGCAGCCGGTCGACACGGACCGGCGTCCGGACGCCGGGCATCGCCGGGAACCGCGCCGCCGCGCTTCGCCGCCGGCCTGATACCCCTTGGGCGAGCAGAGCGGCGCGTTTTCGGGCACAGTACCGGTGACAGCAGGCAACACCGGGCGGCCCCCTTGCGTCCTCGCCCGCCCGGGCACGGGAGTCTCGTTTCATGCGCCACCCGGACGGCTGGCCGCGGCGCGCCGCCGTGTCAGCCACGCTCATCGCCGCCCTCGGACTGCTCGCCAGCGGGGCTGCGCTGCCGCCCTCCGTCGCCCGGGCATCCGCCGCGGTCCTTCCGCCGGCGCCCACCTCCTGGAGCGTGCGCGCCTACAGCCCGGCCGCCGAGCAGGTGTTGGTCGCCCTGACGAACGGTGTCCGCACCGCCGCGGGACTGGTTCCCCTGGCCGTGGATGCGCGCCTCGCGTCCCTGGCGCGCTGGCGCAGCCGCGACATGGCCCAGCGCGGGTACTTCAGTCACCAGATACCGCCCGCCGACACCACCGTCTTCGACGTGATGCGCGCCACGGGGATCCGGTTCACCTGGGATGCGGAGAACATCGGCTGGACGACTGCGCCGGCGAGTTCCGCGACCACGGGCATAGAGGCCGCCTTCCTGGCCTCACCGGAGCACCGTGCGAACATCCTGGGCACGCACTACGACGCGTTCGGGGTGGGCGCGTACCGCGGGTCGGACGGGCGCGATTACTTCACGGTGCTGTTCATGGAAGGCCCGGTCA
>DAIDTV010000364.1 GCA_027457005.1 Chloroflexota bacterium | reverse complement strand
GGCCGGCGGGGCGCGCGAGCCTGGCCGGCGGGGCGCGGGAGCCTGGCCGGCGGGGCGCGCGAGCCGGGTCGGGTGCGGGATTGCCGGCACGGTGACCGCGATATCCCCTGCAGCGTTGCCGCTGGCGCTGGCCGTGCGACAAGGGCCGCCGGGATCGACCGTGGCGGGCGACCGCTCTTCCGGGCGTCCCGGATCGCATCGCCGGTACTCCTGGTTCCATCGCCGGTGCTCGTGCCGACCGGGGGCGACAGACGTTCTCCCCGGTCGTGCCGGGTGCGCCAAGGGCGTACCGACTGTTGCCGGCACGCAGTCCCCGTCGGTAGCGCTGTGGGAGATATTCGCGGCCGCGGCCGCGGGCGCTTCGGCGCGACCGTCGCGTTACCCTGCCCATGCGTGACGACGCGGCCGAACCAGGAGGCGCACTCATGGTGTCCAGCGAGATCCCCGAAGGGATCGACATCGAGCATGTGTGGGCGATCGAGGCGGACTACGCGGCCGACGGCGAGGCTCGCCGACGACCGGTCCGGCACGCCCACCTTGCCAACATCGCGCGGCTCATGCGCGAGGGGGTCGTGATCGTGGGCGGCGCGGTAGGCAACGTCGAGTCGGCGTTCATCGTCGTACGCGTGGCGGACGAGGCCGCGGCGCGCGACCTCGCCGAGCACGACGTGTACTGGACGTCCGGCGTCTGGTCGAGCATCCGGGTCCGGCCGTACGGCCTCGTCACGCTTCGGGACGCCGGCACCGGTGTCCGGTGACCACGGCACGGCCGGCGCGACCGATTCGGGCGCTGTCGGTCCCGGTTGGGGCACGGTCGGTTCCCGATCGGGCACCCCCCGGTTCCCGATAACGAACGCCCACGGAGCCTTACGTGGCCGGATGCGGTCGGCCCGTCCGCCAGGACCGCTCGCCGACCATCGCCGTGACGAACGCACGCGTGGATTCGTGCGTGGCGATGTCCGGCACGGGCGAACCAGCGCGCCTGACGGCGCCCCAGGGTCGTGACGTCCCCGCGTAAGGCCCGCCCGGTGTCCATCAGCTCCTCCAGGGGCCCGTGCATCCGCTTGCGCTCACCGCACGAGCATCAGCGGGACTGGCACGAACAGCGGCGTGACTGGCACGATCCGTGGGACGGGTGCGACCTGAGTGGCCGGCGCGACCTGCGGGGCCGGTGGGACTTGGGAAACCGGTGGGACTTGCGGGACCGGTGCGACTTGCGGGACACCACCAACGGCTCGGCGGCGATGCCGCGGAGCCGGCACCCATGAGCCCGGCCATCTCGGCCGACGGGACGCCGATCGCGTTCGAGCACACGGGTCACGGGCCGGCGATCGTGCTCATTCACGGCGGGTTCGTGGACCGTCGGGCGAGCGTGCCGGTGGCCACCGAGCTGGCGCGGCAGTTCACGGTCGTGCTCGTCGATCGACGCGGCCATGGCGAGAGCGGCCCGTACCGCGACGACCACGCCATCGAGCGCGAGTTCGAGGACGTCGCCGCCGTGGTAGGCGCGCTGCCCGGCCCCGTGACGCTTGTGGGTCACTCCTACGGCGCCTGGTGTGCGCTCCACGGCGCGCTGCTGTCTGCCCGGTCAGGCGTGCCCCTTGCACGACTCGTGCTCTACGAGCCGCCTCCCCTGTGGGACGTTCGCGATCCGGTGATCGACCGGATCCGGTCGGCCCTGGCCGCCGGAGCGACCGACGAGGCGGTGGCGATCCTGCTGCGGGACGTGACCGGCATCCCCGGGCCCACGGTCGAGCGCCTCCGCGGGTCGCCCTTCTGGCAGCTCGTCAGTGCCAACGCCCGCGGCTTCGTGCCGGAGCTGGCGGCGGGTCGGAGGTTCGCCCTCGACCCAGAGGCGGTTCGCACGGTGACCACGCCGACACTGCTGCTGGCGGGCACCGAGAGTCCGCCGTTCCTGCGGCCGGTGACCGACCAGCTCGCGTCGATCCTGCCGGACGCGCGGGTCCGGGAGATCGAGGGGCAGGGCCACGGCGCCATGTCGTCCGTGCCCGCGCACTTCGCCGCGCTCGTCGCC
>DAIDTV010000363.1 GCA_027457005.1 Chloroflexota bacterium | reverse complement strand
GGCACGGCCCCGGCCATTGTCCCGGTCCCGCGGGGGAGCGCGAGGGTCGGAGGAACCGGGCCGCACGGGCCGAGTGGCGCCGCCCGTGCGCGCCGCAGCTACGATCGAACCAGCCAGTTCGCCACCCACCCGACACGCCCGGTGCCGACACGCACGTCGTCCCAGGTCCGTCCCAGCCGATCGCGCGTGGAACGGATCACCGTCAGCCGGGTGCCGGGCGGAAGGACCGCAAGGCGTGCGCTGGTGGTGCTGGCCGAGGCGCGCAGGCTCACCGAGGCGCGCGTGTAGCGCGTCAGGGTCCCTGTGGCCGGGCGCCTGGTGGAGGCGAAGCTCACGGTGCGACCGCTGAGGCCGGTGTGGAGGAACGCGGTGAACGGAGTGGTGAGCGCGAAGACCCCGGTGATCCGGACGCCCTGCACGAGCGCGCTGATGACCCGGCCGTTCCCGAGGTAGATCCCGATGTGCGAACCACCGCCGTAGACGACGAGGTCGCCGGGCTCACCGCCCGAGCGGCTCGCGAGCCCCCGCGCGCGGTAGATCGCGTACTGCTCGTACGCTCCGTGGGAGTCGTGGATCAGGGCGGCCAGCCCGTTGTCCGCGAAGACGCGGTACACGAGCCCGGAGCAGTCGAACGTCGAGGGCCCGGAGCTTCCCCACACGTACGGGTCTCCGAGGCGGCGCATGGCATCTGCGATGACCCGCTCGGCCAGTGTGGGGGCTGCAGCTGCCGGTTTCGACGGGGCCACGGGTGCGGCCCTTGTGGGGGCCGCCGGTGGACTGGCCACGGTTGTCGGCTGTGGAGCGGCCGGCGTTGTGGCTGGCAGCGGGGCCGGCGTTGCCGTCGGCTGTGGGGTGGCCGCGGTGACCGGCGGCGGAGTGTCCGCTGCTGCCGGCGGCGGGGCCGCCGCCATGGTGACGAGGAATGACGCGGATGCCAGGGTCGCCAATGCTGCGACCCGAAGTCGTGAGGTCGTTCGCACGATCCCTCCGATCTGCCAGGACATCGCCTTGTCACGGGCGATGGCGGTTGGACATGCCGCTCGCGGGCAGACCTCGGGCGCGCAGGGGCGCTCGGAAGGCGGGCAGGAGCCACGTGGTACCTCCGCCGGCAGCCCGGCGGGGGGAGGACGACGACACGAGGTCAGCCGTGGAGGCGGCGGTCTTCGGTTGTCAGGGCTCCCGCTGCAGGGGTTCCTTCCACGCAGGTGCGGACCTTACCACGGATGACAACGCGAGGAGCCCCGTCGCGGGTCGTCGACCCCTGCTCACGCCTGCCGCCGGGTCGTGACGACGGGCCGCCGGTTCTCAGGCCCAGGACACCCACCAGACCCGCCAGAGGGCGCCGGGGTCGCTCAGCGGATCGCCGTGGACCAGCGCCAGGTCGCCGGGGCCGCCCTCGCGGATCACGCCTGCGTCGGGCACGCCCAGGAGCTCGCCGCCGCGCCACGTGGCCGCGCCGAGCGCCTCCCAGGGCTCCAGCCCCGCCTCGACCAGCGACTCGACTTCCCACGCCAGGTGGTTCGCCCGGCCCGAGCCACCGCCGAAGTCGGTGCCGGCGGCGATGGGGACGCCTGCCCGATGCGCGACACGGATCGACTCGCGTGCCTGCGCCTGCCGGTCGAGGACGGCCACGCGCCCCTCCGTCGAGGCGAAGCGGGGGAGGGCAGTGGTGCGGGCGAAGGTGATCCGCGACCGGAACAGGCCGAGGGTCGCCACGACGTAGGTGCCCTGCCGGGCCATGGTCGCGGCCAGGTCCGCGTCGAGCTCGAACCCGTGTTCGATCGCGTCGACGCCGGCGTCCGCGCAGGTTCGCGCCCCGTCCAGGTGTGTCGTGTGTGCCGTCACCCGCGCGCCGCGCGCGTGAACGGCCTCGACCACGCGTCGCACCTCGTTCGCCGACCACGGCGGAGTCGCCGGATCCGGGCCGTCCATGTACAGCTTCACCAGGTCGGCGCCGTAGTCGAGCTGTCCGGCGGCCAGTGCCAGGAGTTCGTCGCCGTCGTGCGCGTCGACACCCAGGCCGGCCGGAAGCGTGCCGGAACGGGTCACCCAC
>DAIDTV010000362.1 GCA_027457005.1 Chloroflexota bacterium | reverse complement strand
TCGTAGAGAAGGAGGCGAGCGTCGGCGGCCGGATGATCCTGCTCAGCAAGGTCTTCCCCACGCTCGACTGCGCGAGCTGCATCTCCACCCCGAAGATGGCGGCCACCATCCACCATCCCAACCTGACGGTGCTGACGTACAGCGAGGTCAAGGGGATCACGCGCGACGGCGACGGCCGGTTCCACGCGAAGGTGAAGCAGAAGGCGCGCTACGTCGACGAGGTGGCATGCACGGGCTGCCAGCAGTGCGAGACCGCCTGCACCGTGGCCGTCCCCGACCAGTTCAACGCGGACCTGGTGGCGCGCAGGGCGGCCTACATCGCCTTCCCCCAGGCGGTGCCGAAGAAGGCGGTCATCGACCGGCAGGGCTCGTCGCCGTGCACGTTCGCGTGCCCGGCCGGGATCGAGGCCCACGGCTACGTGTCGCTGATCCGCAGCGGCGAGTTCGAGAAGGCCCACCGCCTGGTCCTCGATGCGACGCCGCTGGTCGGCACGCTCGGGCGTGCCTGCTACGCCCCCTGCGAGGCGGACTGCACGCGCGGGTCACTCGAGGGCACGCTGCCCATCCGCCGGCTCAAGCGCTTCATCTCCGACCGGCACGTCGAGACGGGCGCCGAGCTCGGGATCGACGTGGCCGCGCCGAACGGCCACCGCATCGCGGTGGTCGGTTCCGGGCCGGCCGGCCTGACCGCCGCCTGGCAGCTCGCTCGCAAGGGATACGGGGTGAAGATCTACGAGGCAGCCCCCGAACCGGGCGGGTTCCTCCGCCTGGCCATTCCCTCGTATCGCCTGCCCACCGAGGTGGTCGAGCGCGACATCGACAACGTCCGGGCCCTGGGCGTCGAGATCGTCACCAGCTCGCCGGTGCGCGACCTGGCCGCCCTCAAGGCCGAGGGCTACGACGCGGTCCTGGTGGCCACGGGAACGCCCCGCTCGACCAGCCTGGGCGTTCCGGGCGAGGACCGCCTGGGCGTGCTGGCCGCGACCGACTTCCTCCGCAGGGTCAAGCTCGGCGAGGCCGTCGACCTGGCCGGCAAGCGCGTGGTGGTGGTCGGCGGCGGCAACGTCGCGATGGACGCCTCGCGCGTGGCGCGCCGGCTGGGCGCCGCCTCGGTGACGGTGGCTTACCGCCGCGGGCGTGCCGAGATGCCCGCCCACCATGTCGAGGCGGACGACGCAGAGAAGGAGGGCGTCGCGTTCGCCTTCCAGGTCGCACCGGCCGAGGTGCTGGGCGATGCCGCGGGCGCGGTGTCCGGCCTCCGCTGCGTGCGGATGGCACTGGGTGAGCCGGACGCCTCCGGGCGCCGGAGCCCCGCCCCCATCCCGGGCAGTGAGCACGTCCTGCCGTGTGACGTGGTAATCGCCGCGATCGGCATGGCACCGGACACCGCCGCGTTCGCGAGCCAGGTCGGCGTCGAGCGCAGGGGAACCCTGCGAGCCGACCCGAAGACGCTCCAGACGGATGTCCCGTACATCTTCGCCGCCGGCGACGTCGTGAACGGCGCCACCGACATCACCCGGGCCGTCGGCGAGGGCCGGCGGGCCGCGCACATGATCGACCGCTGGCTGACCGGCGGCATGCTCGACGGGTTCGACCTGCGGCTGCCGGTCGTGGACAAGCAGCAGGTCCTCGCCCGCCAGAAGCAGTACACGCTTCGGCCGGCGACGCCCGAAGGAGTCACGCTCGAGGCCGCGCCGCGCGACTTCCGGGAGGTCGAGGCGCCCCTGGGCGAGGAGGAGGCCTTCCGGGCCGCGGGACGCTGCATGGACTGCGCCGTCTGTTCCGGGTGCCACGAGTGCGTCAACGTGTGCCCTGTCGACGACTGCATCGACCTGCACGCCCGCGACAAGGAGATGGACGTCGAGATCGGCGCCGTGGTGGTGTCGACCGGCTACAAGCTCTTCGCGGCCGACCTCAAGCCCCAGTACGGCTTCGGGAAGTACCGCAACGTGATCACGGGCATGCAGATGGACCGGCTGCTTGCCCCCACGAGACCGTTCAACACGGTCCTCCGCCCGAGCGACGGCAAGGTGCCCGAGCGCATCGCCTACGT
>DAIDTV010000361.1:484-2057 GCA_027457005.1 Chloroflexota bacterium | reverse complement strand
CAATCGAGCACGCAGGCGCCGTCGACGCCCCCGGCGCAGGGAACCGCGCTGAAGAGCGGCCGGTACAGCGGGCCCGTCGTCCAGATCCCGTTCGGCAACGTCCAGGTGCAGATCACCGTCCAGGGGGGGAAGATCGTCGATGTGCAGCCGATCCAGCTGCCGACGGCGCACATGATGTCGCAGCAGATCGGACAGTACGCTGCGCCGATCCTGCGCCAGGAGGTGCTGCAGGCCCAGAGCGCGCAGATCAACCTCGTGTCGGGCGCGACCTACACGAGCGAGGCCTACGCGCAGTCACTGCAGGGTGCCCTGGACCAGGCGGCCGCATGATGATGGCTGCGCCACACGTTCCGCCGGCCGGGGGGGCGCGCGCGGCGGGACGCGCCACGGTCGGTGCCTCGGCTTCCGCTCGGGCGCCGCGGGCATTTCGGCGGGTCGAGCACATCATGGGCACGGCGATCACCGTGGACGTGCGGGAGGGCGACCTCGAACCAGATGACCTGGACGCGGCGTTCTCCCGCCTTCGCGAAGTCGATGCCCGGTTCAGCACCTACCGGCCGGACAGCGAGATCAGCCGGCTTCTCCGCGGCGACATTCGCGAACACGAGTGCAGCCCCGACGTCCGTCACGTGCTCGCGCTCTGCGACGACCTTCACCGCACCAGCGGCGGGTTCTTCGACGCCCGTGGGCACCGGGCGGATGGAGGCCCCGACCCGACCGGCGTGGTCAAGGGATGGGCCGTCGAGGAGGCGGCGTGGCTGATCGCCGAGGCCGGGGCACGCCGGTTTGCGGTCAACGCCGGCGGGGACATCGTGGTCCGAGGCGGGGTGGGTCCGGACGAACCGTGGCGCGTGGGCATCCGGCATCCGCGCATCGCGGATCGCGTCGCGGCAGTGGTGCGGCTCCGCGATGCGGCGATCGCAACCTCCGGCGCGTACGAGCGGGGCGAGCACATCGTGGATCCACACACGGGCCGGTCGCCACGCGAGTTGCTGGCCGTATCGGTGATCGGTCCGAGCCTCACGTACGCGGACGCCTATGCCACGGCCGCGTTTGCCATGGGCATGGATGGACCGGCGTGGGTGGCCTCGCATCCCGGGTACGGAGCCTTCGCCGTCACGGCCGACGAGCGAGTCGTCTGGACCCCGGATATCGACCCGCTGCTCGATCGCTGAGCGCATCGCCGGGCGCCCGGCAGCCTGCCTGCTCCCCGAGCCAGATTTCAGGATTAGTTCAGGCTGCAGAGGTACACCTTGCGACAAGGGATGAGGAGCTTCGATTGATCGCCCATCAGTGGGAGCAACGAACATGACAGACGAGGAGACGGGTTTCCCGATCGAGCCGTCCACCGCGATCCCGGCTGGGCCCTCGGGTGCAGCTGGTTCCGTTTCTTCCGACGGCGGCACGATGACCGCCGAGGCCGCCCCGACCTCCAACGGCGACGCCATGGCGTCCGCGTGGCCGCCGGCCACTCGTGTCGAGCCGGCCGCGCCCGCCTGGCAGCTGACCGATCCTGTCGGCCCCGCCGCACCGGCTGCGCCCGCCTGGCAGGCCGCCGCCTCGGCGCCCCCTG
>DAIDTV010000361.1:0-474 GCA_027457005.1 Chloroflexota bacterium | reverse complement strand
TGGATACTGGCGTAGGCGTCGATCAGCCGCTGGGTGAATTCCTTCGGATGCGAGGTGGTGTAGCGGATGCGCTCGATGCCTGGGATTTCCGCGACGTATTCCAAGAGCAGTGCAAAATCGGCGCGGTCGCGCGCGCCATCCTTGCCGCCGCCGTGCTGTCGGCGCTGCTCTCGTCCGGCGGCACCTACGCGGTCGTCGCTCTCACGGCCTCGTCACCGTCCGCGGGCGCCCCGGTGGCACGGCTGGCGTCAACGAGCGCCGCAGCCACAGCACCGGTCACCATCAGCGCCACCGACGCGATCGTCAAGGTCGCCGCGGAGGCCTACAAGTCCGTGGTCACCATCACGACCACCGGCGCCACGGGGTTCTCGCCCTTCTCGGTCCCCGAGACAGGGGTGGGCTCCGGTTTCGTGGTGTCGTCCAACGGGCTCATCCTGACCGCCAACCACGTGGTCACGGGTAGCACCTCCCTCA
>DAIDTV010000360.1 GCA_027457005.1 Chloroflexota bacterium | reverse complement strand
GCTCGACTCGCCGCAGCCACCCAGCCCCTTCGTGGGCTCGGGTGCCTACACGGTGACGGCACAGGACGCGACGTCGATCACGCTCCAGGCCAACCCGCACTACTGGGCCGGGCCGGCCGCGATCGGTTCCGTGGTCGTGGTCACCGACTTCGGAGGCCAGAGCCCGGTGGACGCGTTCAGCGCGGGCGAGGTCGACTACACGCCGATCGACGAGGCCGACGCGCTGTGGATCCGGTACGACCCGCAGCTCGGCCCCCAGCTGCGGCAGGAGCCGTCGCTGTCGGTGACGTACTACGGGTTCGACACGCGCCGGCCGCCGTTCAACGACGTCCGCGTCCGCCAGGCGTTCGCCTGGGCAGTGGACTGGCGGCGGATCGCACTCCTCTCCGACGGGCCCACCGCCGTCGCGACCTCCATCGTCCCGCCGGGGATCCCCGGGCGGCCCGCCGGCGACTACCTTCCGCGGTTCGATCCCGTCGCGGCCCGGGCGGAGCTTGCCGCCGCCGGCTACCCGGGTGGACGCGGGCTGCCGGAAATCCCGATGGTCACGTCCGGCACCACCTACGACGAGGCCGTCATCGACCAGATACGGCAGAACCTGGGCGTCACGGTGTCGCTCGAGGTCATGTCCTCCGACGCCTACGCGCAGCGGCTGGTGGACGACACGCCGGCGATCTGGAGCATGTCGTGGATCGCCGACTATCCGGCCCCGGAGGACTTCCTCGGAATCCTGCTGCAGAGCGACGGCACGTCCAACTACGGTGGCTGGAAGAACGCCCAGTTCGACGCGGCACTGGCGGCCGCCGGGCAGGCCACGGATCCCGCGGCCCAGGCGCGCGGGTACGCGGCCGCGGAGGCGATCGCCCAGGCCCAGGTACCGATCGTCCCGCTCAGCTACGCCGCCCCGGGCTCCCAGGGCGATGCCTCGTGGGCGCTCAGCCGGACGGGATTGCTGGGCGCCACGACCAGCGCGCTCGGGATCCCCAGGTTCGCGGGGCTCGCATGGTCCCGCTGACCAGGATCCTCACCGGAGTGCTGCTGCTCGGCGTGCTCGCCCTGCACCCCGCGACGGCCGCGGCCGCCGCGCCCTCCGTCTCGTTCGACGCGCCGAGCGCCACCGCCGTGCTCCTGCAGCCGCTCGAGTTCCGGGACACGTTCCAGGCGAGCGTTCGGCCGGCCCGTGTCGAGCTGGTCGTCTCCACGCCGTACGTGCCGGGCTCGACCGTCCAGGACGCCACGGTCTCGCAGGCGGCCGACGGCTCCTGGCAGGCGTCGGTGACGCAGGCCGACACGGGCTCGGTCAACACCGTGTACCGCTACGCGTTCCGCGTGATGCTGCCGGGCGGGGTGACCCGGACCGGCCCGTCCGGGTCGGTCACGGTCGTCGACACGCGCTTCGCCTGGCAGTCCATCTCGGGCGCCACGGTCACCCTGCACTGGTACGGCGTGAGCACCGGCACCGCCCGGACGTGGCTCCAGGCGGCCGAGGCAGCCATCAGGCGCGGCGCCGCGGCATTCGGCCTCCCCGGCACGGTGCCGCACCTGGACTTCTTCATCTACAACGACTCGGCGTCGTTCTTCGATGCGATCGGGTCGGGCGCGAACGCCGACGCGGCGGGCGTGTACATCGCCGAGACCCACACCGCGTTCGGGACCGTGCTCCCGTCGGACCTCGGGTCGGACTGGCCGGTGACCGAGATCGCTCACGAGGTGACCCACCACGTGTTCGAGGTCGCTACCCACAACCCGTACCACGTACCGCCGCTCTGGCTGGACGAAGGGCTCGCGGTCTACTACTCCGAGGGACCCGGCCAGCGCGCCGCGGACCTGCAGCAGGGCATCTCCCAGGGGCTCATCGTCCCGCTCGACGGCCTCAGCGGGGCCTTCCCCTCCAGCACCGACGCGTTCGTGCTCTCGTACGCCGAGGCGGTGTCGGCCGTCGACTACTTCCTGCGCTTGTACCGCACGGCGGCGCTGCAGCGCCTGGTGGCGACGTACGCCCGCGGTGCGACCGACGACGAGGCGTTCCAGGCCGCCACGGGCGGCACCGCGGCGGCATTCGAC
>DAIDTV010000359.1 GCA_027457005.1 Chloroflexota bacterium | reverse complement strand
GTGGGACGCCGGCGGATTCTAGCGCCGTGCCCCACCGGGTCGCCACCGCCGATCGGCACACCCGGGATCGATCGGCCAACCGATGACGCCTGCGTCAACAGGTACGACGGCCGGCGCAGGTCCTCCCGAGCCCGGCCTGGTGACCAGCGGCTGCGGCAGCCTCCTGGTCAATGGTCACGGCAATGCTCGCGGCGAGACGAGGTCGAGCGCGTGGCCACCGTGATTGTCTCCGGCACGGGTGTCGAGCCGGGCGCTCCAGGCCCATCTGAGCCGGGTCAGGACGCCCGGGAGCGCAGGCGCCACCTGGCCGCGGCGGAACGGCGGCCCACCTGTCACGGGTGGGCCGCTCCGCCTGCTCACTCCGCCAGCAGCCCGAGTCGTTGGGCGAGCGTGGCGGCCTCCGTACGCCCGGCGACGCCGAGCTTGCCCAGCACGTGGGACACGTGGACGCTCGCGGTGGTCTCGCTGATGAAGAGGGCTTCGCCGATCTGGCGGTTCGTCCGTCCGGCGGCGACAAGGGCGAGCACCTCTCGCTCGCGGGGCGTCAGGCCGAAGGGTTCGAGCGGCGCCAGTGGCGCGCGGTCGGTCGTGCCCACCACGGGGGCCCCGAGCCCCAGGCGTCCGCGACGGGCCAGGGCCTCGACCTCACTGCGGAGCGGCCCGGCGTCGAGAGCGGTGACGATCCGGTGCGCTGCACGCAGCGGCTCCCCCGCCTGGATCCGGTGGCCGGCCGCGAGGAGGGCTTCGGCCCCGCGATACAGCGCATACGCCTGGCGGTAGGGCAGCCCGAGTGCGCCCCAGGCGGCGGCGACGGCCGGCCAGGCAGGGTCCGGGCGCCGTTCCAGCCGCCCCAGCTCGGCCTCGCAGAGGGCCAGATCCGCCGCCACCCAGGCGGCCACCGGACGCGCCGCGGCCCAACGATCGCCCGCCGTCTCCGTATACAGGGCGCGCATTCGGGCGCAGTAATCGAGCGCGATCGTCTGCGCGGTGGCGAGCGCATCGGTGTCGCGACGGGCGCGGGAGGCGGCCGCCAGGTCCACTTCCGCCCGCAGGCCAACCGCATATAAGCTACCCATCACATCGGGGTCCGCGATGTCGCCCATTCCGGCGATGGCAGAAAGCGTTTCGGCCACCACCGCCCGGGCACCCAGGGGGTCGGCCTGCCAGAGGGCCAGTTCGGCGCGGAGCTGCGCAAAGGGCACGAGGTCGGTCGGGACGAGGTCGCGCTCCACCAGGCGCGTGGCGTGCTCCAGTTGTCGCCCGGCCTCGGCCAGGCGACCGTGCCCGATGTCGAGGGTGATGCGCATCCATGGGTAGGCGAACGGCCGCAGATGGGCTACAGCCTCAGCTCCTGCCAGCCGCGCCTGCTCCAGCGCCCGTTCGGCCTCGTCCCAGCGGCCCAGCATGTAGTAGGCCCATGCGACGCCTGCCAGCATCTCGACCCCGAACCCCCCGAACGCCGTCATCAGCCCGTTGCGCGCCGCGTACTCGACCCTCGCGAGACAAATCGCCGCCGCTTCGTCCAAGCGTCGCGCGAAGGTGCCGTACATGACGGCGAGGTTGAAGTCGGCGCGGGTGACGAGCTCCGGGGCGCCGATGTCAAGGGCGATCTCGCGCGCCCGCTGGCAGTCCGCGAGGGCGCGGTCGATCTCTCCGAAGAACCCCAGGCAGTTGGCGCGCGTGATGAGCGCCTGGGCCTCGGTGTCGCTGGCTCCCACGCGGTGCGCCACGCCGATCGCCTCGTCGCAGAGTTCCGCGGCTTCGTGGTCATGACCCATGAGCCACAGGCAGCGGCCGAGCTGGGCCAGCACGCGGGCGCGGGCCGCCGAGGGCGGATCGGCTGGCACGAGGTGCACGGCCTCGCGGCACTCGGCGAGCCCCGCCTCACTCTCGGCCACGGCCACGGTGTACTCCCCGAGGAGTTCATGCAGGAGCCCGGCACGAACCGGCTCGCTGTCCGCATCGACGAGGTTGACGGCCGCGCGCACGTGGGCGATCGCACGAGAGGACGCGCTGGCGCCCCACGCGGCACGGGCAGCCCGCTCCAGCAGCCCGACCCGGTCGAGCTGGCTCCGGC
>DAIDTV010000358.1 GCA_027457005.1 Chloroflexota bacterium | reverse complement strand
ACCCCCCCCGGGGCCATACGCCTACCTCCAGGGGAGCGGCGCGGTCTCGCTCCTCGTCGCCGACGCCGGTGGGGGTACGGTGCGCAACGTGCCCCTCCCGCTGGCCGCCGGCGAGCAGATCCGGCAGATCGCCGCGGACGGTTCGTGGCTCGTCGTGGTGACCGCCCAGCCAGGCGTCCCCTGCGCACTGCCGCCGCCGACGCGGGTCAGCTGGCGCATCCGCGCGGCCCCGCTCGGGGCGGACGGCCTGCCGGCAGGCCCATTCCACGCGATCGACGCAGGGGTGGCGACCCGCTCCTTCATCCTGCCGGGCAACCAGGGCCTGAGCTGCGCCGAACCCCCGATCCCGCCGCTCGCGCTGGCGGCCGGTCGCGTCGCCTACGGCGTCGAGGCGCCCAGCGGCACCGATCCCGCCGCCTCGCAGGTCCGGGTGCGTTCGCTCGCCGACGGGTCGCTCGTCCGGGCCATCGCCGCCCCGGCGCAGGTCTACGCCGTGGCGCTCACCTCGAGCGCGGTCGCCTGGGTCGAGACGGCCAACGGGGTGACGAGCGGCCAGCAGGTCCACTGGCGCGTGATGAAGGCGGGGCTCCCCACCGGATCGGCAGCCGTGGTGCCCCTGGGGGAGACCAGCGGTGCCGCGCATCCGGAGACGCCGGGCATCGTCCTCGACGGGAGTGCCCTCGTCGCCTCCCTCGACCAGTACACCGCGACACGCGGCACCGTCGTGCGCGTGGTGGGCGGCCTGATCACGTCGCTCGATCCCGGGCAGGCCCAGCGGAACTGCGGTGCGGTGGGCGCGCAGGACGGCCTGGTCGTCCTCGCCTGCAACGGCTCGGTCATCCAGGGCGACACCGCCACCGCCACGGGGAGCTGGCTGGCCGCCTGGTCGCCGACGACGGGTCTGCGCGCCGTCACCGGTGACTCCCTGCCGAGGGATCTGAGCCAGGTCTCGCTCGTGAACGGCTGGGTGCTCTGGACGGGCACGGACGCGGCGCAGCGCCCAGTGCTCGTCGCCGTGCCCCTCGCCGCCCTGGCTACCCCCGGCCAGTAGCGCCAGGGAAGAGGTGACGCCGCTGGCGGGACGGACGGCTCGGCGACCGCGGCGCGAGGACGTGCTGCCGGTCGCAGTGCTCCAGGGGAGCCCCGCCAATCGACGCTCCCTCGGTCACGAAGTCGTCGACCGCGAGCCACGCCAGCGGCAGCCCGTGCCCGTTGCGGACGCCGGCCGTCACGTCTGCGGCGGGCTCGACGGGAATCGTGTCCTTCATCCTGCGTCCTCGTCATCGACCGGCAAACCGAACGCCCGACGGGCGATGTCCCGGTCGGCTTCGTGCGCCAGGCGCTGCAGGGCCTCCTCGAAAGCCACGTAGCCGCCGTCCGCGAAGATGGGTTCCACCCGGAGTACGCCGCCCACCGGGTGGGCCGCGAACCAGTCGACGGTCTTGCGGTTCTGGATGCCGTGGCGCCGGTCAGAGAACTCGTAACGGGTGACGCCCAGCCACTCGTCAATCGCGATCTCGACCCCGGTCTCCTCCGCGACCTCCCGGACAGCGGCCTGCTCGGCCGTCTCGCCCTGCTCCAGGTGCCCCTTGGGGAAGACCCATTCGCGCCCCGTGCGGAGGACCAGGCACAGCCCCTCGTGGATCACCACGGCCCCCGCGGATCGATGCACGATCTTGACCGGCCGGTGCGCGGACTCGCTATCCATCATCTCCCTCCCTCCCCGGCGGGCACGACCATGCCACGCCGGCGATGCGCGACCACGATCAGCGGAACCGCCAGCAACTCGGCCGTCACCGAGAAGGCGACCAGCGCGGGGACCGAAGCGTCGTACAAGATCCCCATCGCCGCCCTGCCGAGGAACCAAGCCACCCCGTAGAGCAGGTTGAAGAGTCCGTAGGCGGAGGCGATGCGCCGGGAGGGCACCATCCCGGCCACCGCGGCCGCCATGATCGACTCGTGGACGCCCATCCCGAGCCGCCACAGCAGCGTTCCCGCGAACGCCTCCGGCGGGGCGCCGAGGAACACGAGCGGCGCGAAGCACGCCGAGGCCAGGGTCAGCGGCACCAGCACCACGATCCCGGCC
>DAIDTV010000357.1 GCA_027457005.1 Chloroflexota bacterium | reverse complement strand
GGACCAACGATCTCGCGCGGCGCGGGCGATGCCCCGGGGGCGACGGTGAGGGCGAGCAGCAGGATGCCGAGGGCGGCGAGGAAGGCGCTGTCGCGTCTGGCGTGCACGAGGTGATTCTGGCGGGCGCGGGGCGAGCCGTAGCGGCATGATCGCGCCGGCCATACCGTGGTCGCGCCGCCATACAGTGGTCGCGCCGCCATACGTTGTATGGCAGATCCGCCATGCGGGGCCCGAGGGAGCCTGCCGCGAGGACGCTGGCGGGGCGTCCGACCCGGGCCGGGCAGGTCGCGGCCCACGGTCGCCTCGGCGGGCGAGCGACGAGGTTCGGGTGGGCGACCGGGCTGCGGAGCCTGGGCCCGCCGGTGGGCGCGTGATCACGCGGCCATACTTTGTATGGCAACCCGACCACGCCCTGCCAGGGCGGAGGAGACCCCGCCGGGGGTGGTGAGCGAAGGCCTGCGGTGGCGGAGCCGTGCGTGGCGGAGCCGTGGGTGGCGGAGCCGTGCGTGGCGGAGCCGTGGGTGCGATACGGTGGGCGGATGGGGCCAGTGGTGGAGTCGGTGGCGCGGATCGCGGTGGCAATGGCCGCGCTCTTGCTCGCTGCGATCGGCCTCGCGGAACTGACTTGGGAAGCACGGCGCTCGCGCCCGAAGCCGGTCCGGCGCGATACGGGGCCGCTCGCCGCCGTCAACTTCGTGGGCATCGGCGGGTTCGTGCTGGCCGGAATGGGGACGGCGCTGTCGATGGCGGGGACGATCCCCTTTCCGGGGCCGGCAGGCATGGCCGCCAGGCTGGTCGGGCTGCTGGTGCTGGCGACGGCCGGATGGCTCGCGGCGTGGGGGCTCCGGTCGATCGGGCGGCAGCTCGCGTCTCCCCCGGAGGTGCGGCCCGACACGGTGCTGGTCACGTACGGGGCGTTCGGGCTGGTACGTCACCCGCTCTATCTCTCGATCCTGCTGCTCTGGGCGGGCGGCGCGCTGGCGCTCGGGAGCTGGCTCATGGCAGCCGGGGAGGTTCTGCTGGTCCCCGCGTTCGTCGCTCGCTGCCGGCTCGAGGAACGGCTCCTGGTCGGGCACTTCGGCGCGGCCTACCAGGCGTACGCCGCGCGCGTCCCGATGCTCCTGCCCCGCCCGCGAGGGCGGACGCCGAGTGCAACCCCCGGGCGGGGGGCGTAGGCGCGAAGGCGACCGGCGCGGGCCCGAATCCAACGGGTGCCGGCGAGCGCGGCAGGCTCGCGGTGAAACCGCTCGCGCAACCGCCCTTCCCGCTCGATCCGAGGTCGAGGCGGCGGCCGGTGGCCGCGGGACGGATCCGCCCTGGCCCGGTGGCTACTCCTCCGGCGCCCGCCGGTACGTTCCCAGGATCCGGACCATCGCCGCGTTCGCCTTCAGCTCGGCGGCGGCCTGCGCGGCCTGGCCCTCGTCGGCGTCCAGGTCGACCCAGAACACGTACTCCCAGGCGCGGTCGTGGCTGGGGCGCGACTCGAGCTTGCTCATGTTGAGGCCTGCGCGCGCGAAGACGCCCAGGCAGCGGTGCAGCGATCCGGGCTCGTTGCGGACGGCCAGGACCATGGTGGTGCGCATCGGTTCCGGCGCGGCGCCCGACGCGCTGGTTACACCGGACGTGGCGGTGGCCATCGACGCGGGCCCCTGGGAGGCCGGCCGGCCGCCATGGCGCGCGATCAGGAGGAAGCGCGTCCGGTTGTCCGGCACCTGCTGGATGTCGCCCGCCAGGATCTCCAGGCCGTACGCCGCGGCGGCCCTGGGGGAGACGACCGCCGCGGCCGCGCGCTCGCCGCGGTCCACGATCATCTTCGCCGCCCCGGCCGTGTTGTAGGTCGTGAGCAGCGTCCAGGGCCGCGTCCGCAGGAATGCCTCGGCCTGGCCCAGTGCCTGGATGTGCGAGTAGACGCGCTCGATCCCCTCGAGCGACTGACCCGGCAGGGCGGCCAGACAGAGCCTGACGGGCACGACCACCTCGCCCGTCACCGCCAGGTCGTGCTC
The DNA here is from genome assembly GCA_027457005.1 of Chloroflexota bacterium. GTDB lineage: Bacteria > Chloroflexota > Limnocylindria > Limnocylindrales > CSP1-4 > JAJYNJ01. The sequence continues at coordinate 87 of DAIDTV010000357.1, read as the reverse complement.
GAGCAGCAGGTCGTAGTTCTCGCGCACGGTGCCGTTGACCAGGTTCTCGATGGGCACCACTCCCGCCACGACGGGAGCGGACCCGGG
>DAIDTV010000356.1:329-2091 GCA_027457005.1 Chloroflexota bacterium | reverse complement strand
CCCCGGCGCCCACCGGCGAGTGCCGGTACAGTTCGCGGGTGACGCGCGACAGGGGGGCCACGGGCATCGTGCTGGCGGGCGGTGCCGCCTCGCGCTTCGGCGCGGACAAGCTCGCGGCGGCGTACGACGGGCGCACGCTCCTGGATCGTGCCCTCGGCGCGGCCGAGGCGGTCTGCGACGAGCTGGTGGTGGTGGTCGGCCAGGGCGCCGCGCCCGACACCGGCACGCGATCCGTGCCGGTCCGCGTGATCCACGATCCCGAGCCGCACCGGGGCCCGCGCGCCGGGCTGCTGGCCGGGTATCGACGCCGCCACGCATCCGCTGGCGCTCGTCGTCGGAGGGGACATGCCGTGGCTCAGGCCGCCGTTCCTCCGCGCGCTGCTCGACCGACTGGCGAGTGATCAACGCGGCGCGGCAGCGCCGATCCTGTACGGCGTCCTGCGGCCGCTCCCCTGCGCCGTTCGCGTCGCGGCGGTCCGGGCACGGAACCCCCGACGCGAGGGGTCGATGCTCGCCCTGCTCGAGACCCTGGAGGTGGCCCCGCTCGCGGAACTGGCATGGCGTCCCTTCGATCGGGACGGCGAGAGCCTGCAGGACGTGGATCGACCCGAGGACCTCGCGGGCCCGGTGGAACTGCCGGTCCGGGGATGGGTCGCGACGTGGGCTCACCGGCAGGTGTCGGGGCAGACGCCCGGAGACCCCGGCGGCCCCGGCAATCCCGGCGATCCCGCCTGAGGACCCGCCGGCGGGACCGTGTCCGGCCGCTCAGCCCCCGTCGGGTCGCCAGCGCAGCGTCATCATCGCGCGCAGCGGCCGTCCCGGCTCGACCAGGACCGCGTCCTCCGGCAGCCAGTTCGCCGCGTCGGGCGGGCCGGTCTGCGGCTCGACGCAGATCGCGTGGGGCTGCTCGTCGTAGATCACCCAGTACCGGCACGCGGATTCCACGTCCAGCTGCAGGAAGCCCGGCCAGCGCAGCCGCGGCGCGGCCGGCAGATCCTCGAACACGTCGTCCCAGGGCCGCGGCGAGGGCCGCACCGCCGCTCCGGTCGGGATCCCCTCCCCGTCCCGCAGGTACATGCGGCCCGGCCGGACGAACAGCTCGAGCTCCCCCGTCGCGCCCTCGACCTGCCGGCGGAACCACGGGTGCCATCCCACCCAGGCCGGCATCGGCTCCTCGGCGTCGACCTCCAGGTCCACGCGCAGCGCGGTGGGCTCGAGGCGGAAGCGCTCCACGACCCGCCCCCGAAACGGCCACGGCGCGCGCAGCGCCACGGACAGGGCGACGCGGTCGTCGGACAGGGCCACGCGGTCGTCCGCCGGCGCTGCTGCAACGTCCCAGGCCACGTCCGCCAGGGTGCCGTGGATGGCGTGAGGCGGCATCGTCCGGGGCAGCTCGTACGTCCTGCCCCGGAACCGCAGCTGCCCGTGCCGGATCCTGCCCGCATACGGCGCCATCGGGAAGGCGCCCCAGCCGTACGGGTTCTCCGACGCCGTGACCAGCAGCTCCCGGCCGTCGACCACGAGCGACGCCAGCCGCCCGCCGGCACGCGGCGCAACCGTGGCGCACGCGCCACCGGCGCGGAGCCGGATGCGGTCCTCTTCGCCGGGCTGGGCCGTGGCGTCCATGGGTCCAGTATGGAAGGACCGGCCCGCCCGGCGCGAGGTGCCAGACGGCCCGGTCCCGCCCGGATCGTCGCGGGTTCCGATTGCAGCGGCCGGCCGCCTCGTCGTGGCCTGGGCCACCGGGAAACCGGGCTCGTCT
>DAIDTV010000356.1:0-269 GCA_027457005.1 Chloroflexota bacterium | reverse complement strand
GGTGAAGAACACGGCCAGCGGCAGGGCCATCGAGATGAACGCCGCGGCGGCGAGGTACCACCAGCCGCTGCCGAGCGAGTTCACCAGGTTCGCCACCACGATGGTGAGCGGGTCGTTCTGCGGGTTCGCGGCACCCAGGTAGATCAGCGCCACCAGCAGGTCGTTCCACACGAACAGGAACTGGAAGATGGCGAGCGCGGCGATCGCCGGCACGCTCATCGGCAGCGCCAGCCGGAAGAACGCGGTGACCGGGCTGGCCCCGTCGATGG
>DAIDTV010000355.1 GCA_027457005.1 Chloroflexota bacterium | reverse complement strand
TCGCGGACCTGGTCGGGTTCACGTCCTTCGCCGAGGGCCGCGACGCCGAGGAGGTGCGCGAGCTCCAGGGCCGCTACTTCGACACGGTGAGGGAGATAATCGGCAGGTACGGCGGGACGGTCGAGAAGTTCATCGGCGACGCGGTGATGGCGGTGTGGGGGGCTCCGAGCGCGCAGGAGGACGACGCCGAGCGCGCGGTTCGGGCGGCCCTCGAGCTGGTCGACGCGGTGCGAACCCTGGGGCCGGGCATCGAGGCCCGGGCCGGGGTCCTCACCGGCGAGGCCGCGGTGACCCTCGGCGTGGTCGGCCAGGGAATGGTGGCCGGCGATCTCGTGAACACCGCCAGCCGCCTCCAGTCGGTGGCGGCCCCGGGCGCCGTGCTCGTGGGAGAGGCCACCCGGCGTGCCGCGGCCAGGGCCATCGCCTTCGAGCCCGCGGGCAATCAGGCCCTGAAAGGGAAGGCCGCACCGGTGCCGGCCTGGCGCGCCCTCCGCGTCGTGGCCGAGCGCGGCGGCCGCCGACGCACGGAGACGCTCGAGGCCCCCTTCGTGGGCCGCGACGACGAACTGCGCCTCCTGAAGGACCTCTTCCACGCCACCGGCCGCGAGGGGCGCGCGCGCCTCGTCTCGGTGACCGGCCCGGCCGGCATCGGGAAGAGCCGCCTCGCCTGGGAGTTCCTGAAGTACGTCGACGGGCTCGTGGAGCAGGTGTGGTGGCACGAGGGCCGCTCGCCCGCCTACGGGGAGGGGATCAGCTTCTGGGCCCTTGGCGAGATGGTGCGACGCCGCTGCGGCCTCCTCGAGACCGACGACGAGGCGACCACCCGGGCCAAGGTCGGCGCCACGCTCCGGGAGCACGTCCCCGACGAGGTCGAGCGCCGCTGGGTCGAGGGGGCCCTCCTCGCCCTCCTGGGCGCGGGCGCGACGAGCACGCCCTCGGCCGAGCTGTTCGGGGCCTGGCGCACGTTCTTGGAGCGGCTTGCCGAGTCGGGCACCGTGGCCCTCGTCTTCGAGGACTTCAACAACGCCGATACCGGGCTCATCGACTTCGTCGACCATCTCCTCGAGTGGAGCCGGAGCCGCCCGATCTACGTGCTGACGCTGGCCCGGCCGGAACTGCTCGACCGGCGTCCCGACTGGCACGCCAAGCGCAACCTGAGCTCGGTGACCCTCGAGCCACTGCCCGACGCCGCCATGCGCCGGCTGCTGGAGGGGCTGGTCCCGGGCCTGCCGGAGGCGACCATCGGTGCGATCGTCGGGCGTGCCGACGGCGTTCCGCTCTACGCCGTGGAGACCGTCCGGATGCTGCTCGCGGACGGGAAGCTCGAACTGCGCGACGGCCGCTATGTCCCTCTCGGGGACGCAGCCAGCCTGGCCGTGCCGGAGACCCTCACCGCCCTCATCGCCAGCCGCCTCGACGGGCTGGCCCCGGATGAGCGTTCCCTGGTCCAGGACGCCGCGGTGCTCGGACAGAGCTTCACGCTGGCGGGGCTCGCGGCGGTCTCCGGGGTGCCCGAGGCCGAGCTCGCGGCACCCCTGCGCTCGCTCGTACGCCATGAGATCCTCGCCGTCAGCGCCGACCCGCGCTCGCCCGACCGTGGCCAGTACTCGTTCGTGCAGGGCCTGATCCGCGAGGTCGCCTACCACACGCTGGCGCGCGCGGACCGCAAGTCGCGCCACCTCGCCGCGGCACGCTTCTCCGAGTCGCAGGGCTCCGACGAGCTGGCCGGAGCGATTGCCGGCCACTACCTCGCGGCGCACCAGAACGCGGCCGAGGGGCCGGAGGCGGATGCGCTCGCGGCACAGGCCCGGGTCGCCCTCGCCGCCGCCGCGGAACGCGCCGCCAGCCTCGGCTCCTACGAGCAGGCGGCCTCCTCCTGCGAGCAGGCCCTGGTGGTGGCGACGGACCAGGCCGAGCGGGCCGCGCTGCTCGAGCGGGCCGGCGACGCGTGGATCAAGTCGGGGCACACCGATCGCGCGACGGCGCGCCTGCGCGAATCGATCGACCTGTATCGGGCGCTCGGGGACCGCCGGGCGACCGCTCGTGCCACCGTCGCGCTGTCCCAGTCGCTCGCGCAGGCGCAGCTCATCGG
>DAIDTV010000354.1 GCA_027457005.1 Chloroflexota bacterium | reverse complement strand
CGGCCTGTACGACCCGGCGACACACTCGATGACCATCGTCAACCGCGTCGGCGATTTCGGGTTGACCGCGCGCTTCACGGTCGCGCACGAGTACACACACGCGCTCCAGGACCAGCACTTCGACTTCGCGAAGCTCGGCGTCAATGCCTCGTTCCCGACCGACCGGGTGCTGGCGCTGCACGCACTCATCGAAGGCGACGCGACCCTGCTCAGCGGCCTCTGGATGCAGGCTCACATCTCGCTGTCCGACCTGCTGGACCTTGGGCAGCTGCTCCTGCAGTCGCTGCAGCCACCGGTGCCCGCCGGCACGCCGGCCCTGGTCAGCCGCACCCTGCTCTTCCCCTACCTCGACGGGCTGTCGTTCGTGACGGCGCTCTACCAGCAGGGTGGCTGGGCGGCGGTGGATCAGGCCTACGCGCGGCCGCCGGGCTCCACGTCCGAGATCCTCCACCCCGACCGCTACCTGGCCGGCTGGCATCCCACCGCGGTGGTCGCCCCGGCGCTCGGCAAGGCGCTCGGAGCCGGCTGGACGCGCACGTACCTCGACACGATGGGCGAGCTCACGTTCCAGGTCTGGTTGGAGCAGGCGCTTGCGACGCCCGACGCGACGCAGCTCGCGGCCGGCTGGGAGGGCGACCAGGTCGAGCAGTGGGACGGCCCGGCCGGCGCGTGGGTCATCGCCTGGCGCTCGACCTGGGCGACGGCCGGCGACGCGGCTGCGTTCGCGACGGCGGCAGGCTCTCTGCTCGGGACGGCGCAGGCCGCGGGGGTGGCCGGCCCCCACCTGGACACCGTCTCCGGCAGCACGGTCACGCTGCTGCTCGCCTCGGATCAGTCGACGCTGGAGCGGGCGTCCGGGTCGGTCGGGAGCTGACGGCGGGCGGCCGGGTCGGTCGGGAACTGGCGGGTAGCGGGCGACCGGCCGAACCGGTCCGCGGGCACCCGGCCAGCGGCCTGCCTACATCGAATCCGGCGCCGAGATCCCGAGTAGTGCCAGCGTGTTCGCGAGCGTGATGCGCGTGGCCGTCACCAGGCGCGCGCGGGAGGTGGCCGGGTCGGAGGTGTCGACCACGCGCCGGTCCCGGTAGAAGGCGTGGAAGGCGGTCGCGAGCTCGGTCGCGTACGCGGTCACGCCCTGCGTCTCGTGCTGTGCCGCCGCGTCCTCCACCACCTCGGGAAGGCGCAGGAGGAGCTTGCCCAGGCCGAGGGCGATCTCGTCGTCTCCCAGGGCGCTCGCCAGCCCATTCGCCGTCGCCAGTCCGGCCTCCGCCGCCAGGCCGGCCTCCGCCGCCTTCCGCAGGATCGAGCTGATCCGGGCGTGCGCGTACTGCACGTAGTAGACGGGGTTCTCCGACGACTGCTTCTTGGCGAGCTCGATGTCGAAGTCGATGCCGCTGGTGTGCCCGCGCGCGGCGATGAACCAGCGCGCCGCGTCCACCCCGATCTCCTCGAGCAGCTCGTCGAGCGTGATGAACTCGCCGGCGCGCTTGGACATCGAGATCTCCTGGCCGTCGCGCACGAAGCGCACCCAGGCGATCAGCAGCATCTCGACCACGGCCTTGTCGAATCCAAGCGCCTGGGCCGCGTTCCGCACGCGTGCCACCGTGCCGTGGTGGTCGGCGCCCCACACGTAGACCAGGTGGTCGAAACCGCGGTCGAATTTCTGGAGCAGGTAGCCGATGTCCGACCCGAAGTAGGTGAACTCGCCGTTGGAGCGGCGCACCACCCGGTCCTTGTCGTCGCCGAAGGCGGTGGATCGGAACCAGAGCGCGCCGTCCTGCTCGTAGAGCCAGCCACCGGCCTGGAGCCGCTCGATGGCCCGGTCGACCCAGCCGTCGCGGTAGAGGGAGCCCTCGCTGGTCCAGACGTCGAAGTGCACGCCGAGGTGGGCCAGGCTTGCCTCGATCCCCTGCCGCACGCGCTCCGACGCCCACCGGCCCACGAACGCGTCGGCTTCGGCGCCGGTCTCCAGGGCACGGGCGAGGATCTCCTCGGGGAGCTCCGCGGCAAGGTCGTGGACGTAGGCGCCGCGGTAGCCGTCCTCGGGGATCTCGCGTCCCTCGCGGACGGCCAGGACTGAGGCGCCGAGCTGGCGGACCTGGGAGC
>DAIDTV010000353.1 GCA_027457005.1 Chloroflexota bacterium | reverse complement strand
GTCGTGGTGCTCGACTGCGGAGAGCTGGAGCGGGTGGGGCCGGTCCTCGACACCCACCGCGAGCTGTTCGGACGGGTTCCCATCGTCAACATCGACCACCACAAGTCGAACCCTCACTTCGGAGCGGTGAACTGGGTCGATCCGGCTGCCTCGGCCGCCTGCGAGATGGTCACCCTGCTGCTCGGCGCCATGGGGGTGCCGCTCGTGACCGGCGGCCGTGCGGTGGCGGACGCGCTGATGGCGGGCCTGGTGATGGACACCGCCACGTTCCAGCATCCCAACGTCACACCCCGCACCCTGCGGGTGGCGGCAGACCTGGTCGGGGCGGGCGCCCCGCTCTCCACGACGTCCCGCCTGTTGTACCGGACCAAGCCCGACGTTCAGCTGAAGCTGTTCGGGCGGGTGCTGGGACGTCTGGAGTCGGAGCTGGGCGGCCGGCTCGTCTGGTCGACGCTCACGCTCGACGACCTGTCGGCCACCGGGGCGGTGCCGGCCTACTCGGAAGGGATCATCGACCTGCTGGCGCAGGCGAAGGCCGGCGAGATCGCACTGCTGCTTAAGGAGCAACCCTCCGAGACCCGCATCAGCATCCGGACGCGCGATGGTGGTCCGGACGCGACCGTCCTCGCCGGACGGTGGGGCGGCGGCGGCCATGCCCGTGCCTCGGGGGCCACGGTCCCGCTGCCGCTCGCCGAGGCGACCGCAGAGGTGCTCGACGCGGCGCGCCGGATGCTGGCAGCCGACGCGTCGGCGGCGCCGCGGGAGCCGGCGACACGGGAACCGGCGACGGCCCAGGCCACGCGGCTCGAACGGGCGGAATCCGCGGAGCCGGCCGCGTGAACCGGGACGGCGACGGCGCGCGCGACCCGGGCATTGCCGAGCAGGGCGTGGACCAGCGCGAACCGCGCGGGCGCGGGCCGCACGCTCGCGGCGCCCACGAGCGCGGGGCGCATGGAGACACGGCGCGACATGCGCCCCGGCGCGGACCCGCCCGACGGGGCGACGCGGCCACGGCGCCGCAGGCGACGACGAACGGGATCATCGTGGTGGCGAAACCGGCAGGGCCGACGTCGCACGACGTCGTGGCCATCGTTCGGCGGCTGTCCGGCGCCAGGCGGGTCGGGCACGGCGGGACGCTGGATCCGTTCGCCTCCGGCGTGCTCCCCGTCTTCATCGGAAGCGCCACCCGCATGGTCGAATACCACCTGCGCGATGCCAAGGCGTACCGGGCGGTGGCGTGCTTCGGTGCCCGGTCCACCACGGACGACCTCGACGGCGAGCTGACGCCCGGCGAGGGCCCGGCTCCCACGCGCGAGTCGGTGGAGGAGGCCCTGCCCGCCTTCACCGGGCACATCGTCCAGCGGCCCCCCTCGTTCTCGGCCGTCAAGGTGGCCGGACGCCGCGCCTACGAGCTCGCCCGTCGCGGCGAGCAGCCCGAGCTGCACGACCGCGAGGTCGAGATCCACGAGCTGCGGCTGGCCGGCTGGGACGACGCCGACCCCGCACGCCCATGCGCGACGCTCGAGGTGCGCTGTTCGGCCGGCACCTACGTGCGCGCGCTGGCGCGGGACCTGGGCGAGCGGCTGGGATGCGGGGCCTACCTCGGCGCGCTCGAGCGGACCGCGAGCGGCCCGTTCCGCATCCAGGACGCGATCCCACTCGACGACCACCGGCGGCTCCTGGTCTCGGGCTCGCTCTCGGGCCACCTGCTGCCGCCGGACACGGGCCTCGACGCCTACCCCGAGGTGACGCTCCTGCCGGACGAGCTCGCCGCGATCGCCCGCGGCCAGGTGGTGCGGCTGCGCGGCGAGGACGTGGAACCGGGACCCGACGGGCTGGTGCGCATCGTGGCGGCGGGACGCGGCGTGGTGGCCATGGCGCACCTGCGCGAGCACCGGCTGTACCCGGACAAGGTCCTGGCAGGCGCCGCGGGCTGAGCGGGCGGGCGGAGCGGATGCAGGTCCACGCCGACATCGACGGCCTGCCGGCCGGGGCGCGCCTGGCCGTGACCGTCGGTGTCTTCGACGGCATGCACCGCGGGCACGTCCGGCTGCTCCGGTCCCTGGTCCGGGACGCTCGTCGCTGGGACGCGGAGCCCACCGTGGTGACGTT
>DAIDTV010000352.1 GCA_027457005.1 Chloroflexota bacterium | reverse complement strand
CTCTCCTCGATCAGCTCGATGTCGCTCTCGACACTCGCCACGCCGCGGATGGTGGCGATCACGGAACAGTACCGCTCGTTGCTGAGGCGCACTGCGCGCTCCACCGCGCCCGGATCCACGCCCCTGCCACAGACGACATAGGTGACCACAACCCGCGTGTAGGCCCACGGGGCCTCGGCCATCTGTTCCCCCTCGACGCGCAGTTCCACCCCCGTCACCGGCTGGCGCTGCTTGCGCAGGATCTCCACCACGTCCCACGCCGAGCAGCCTCCCACGGCCGCCAGGAGGGTTTCCGACGGCGAGAACCCGTGCATCGCGTGATCCTCGGCCGGCGCGGCCATCTCGAGCGCGTGGCCGGCATGGGAGCCGCGCGCCACGAACGTGGCACGCTCGGGATCCCAGGTGACGGTGACCTTCTTCACGATTCCCTCCGGAGTCCGGGCGGCCGGCAGCCCGAGGTTCGATGGGTACGGCGCGGGCGCCCGCTGGGAGCATAGCGGGACGGGGAGAGCGGCGAAGGAAGGCACCCGGGGCCGCATCGTGCCGATCCCCGAGACACACCCCGTTCGACCCAGGCATGTCGCGCGTCGGGCCCGGGGTCGCCGGCGGTTCTGTGTGTCTGCGGTGCCGCGTGCCGGCGGTCCCGCGTGCCGGCGGTCCCGCGTGCCTGTATCTGTGCCCGCTTGGCGCTGCTGTGGGCCGGCGGTCCTGTCCAATGCTCGTGTGGCGAGCACGGGACGGGTGGGCGATGCCGAGGCCCGGATGACGCGTGCGGATATCGACTCCTCGACGCTTCGCTTGATCGAATTTCGTGCGCCGACCGGTCAATGTTCGCGGATCGCGGGCCGTTCGTCAGACTCAGCCGCGTCCTCGACAGCTCCCGCCCGTTCCAGGCTCCCTTGGCGTGCATCGGTCAAGAAGTCCGGGCAGGTCCGGTCACGCAGGTCCGGTCACGCAGGCCCGGGCGGGCCGACCACCCAGTTCCGGGCGGGCGTCGCGCGCGGCCGTCGCGATCGGCGGATCGGCCATCCGCAGGTCCGTCCGGCCGGCGAGACAATCAGCGCGATCAGCCGGGTCGGTTATCCGCCGATCACCGACCAGATGAACCCCATGAACAGCAGGAAGCCGATCAGCAGCCCGATGAAGGCGAGCCCGCCGACGGTCAGGTACGAGACACCCAGGAAGTTGATGGATCCCATGGCCACGGACCAGACCACGATCAGGATCAGGAACAGCCACCGGCTGTTGCGGCTCGTGATGGCGTGCGACAGCCCGCTGAACCGGCCGGCCGGGACCAGGGCGACCCGCAGGAAGAGCCCGATCAGCGCTCCGGACATCATCACGGCGAGCAGGTACGCGATCGGCTGCGCAAACGCGGCCTCGAATGCCTTGTCCATCGGCCGGAACTATACCAAACGGCCCTGTTCCTGCATGCCATCCGGCGTGGGTGCGTGCCCGTCTCGCGTGCCCGTCGCGCGTCGCGTGCCCGTTTCGCGTGCCCGTCGCGCGTCGCGTGCCCGTCGCGCCTTCCCGGCGACGCGGGGCCGCGCGTGCGCTACCATCGAGGCTCCATGCAGGGTGCATAACGGCTATGCATCTAGGGCGGACCAGCGATCGACCGGTGACAGGAGCAGGCGGTGAACACGAACAGGACGGCGGGCCAGGCGGCACAGGAACAGCCGGCCCCCGCGGATTCCGGAGGCGGCACCGCCCACGCAGCGAACCGGGCCGTCGAGGCGTTGCCGTTCGTCAACCAGCGCGATCCCGCCCGCCGGCTCGGGCCCGACGGGAAGCCGGCTGTCAGCCGCCGCGCGCCCCTCTGGGCCGACGTGCCCGAAGAGCAGTGGAATGACTGGCGCTGGCAGCTGTCGCACCGCATCAACTCGCTCGAGGAGCTCGAAGGTGTCCTCAACCTGACCGAGGACGAGCGCGAGGGGCTGGGCGCGCCCGACAAGTTCCGCGTCGACATCACGCCCTACTTCGCCAGCCTGATCGACCCCGACGACCCGGGCGACCCGATCCGCCGCCAGGTCATCCCCACCGCCCGGGAGCTCCGCGCCTTCACCGGGATGATGGAGGATTCCCTGGCCGAGGACCGCCACTCGCCGGTCCAGGGC